>JABDLS010000090.1 GCA_013002885.1 Gemmatimonadota bacterium
TCGTCTCGAACAACACGTCGGGTAGGAGAAGAGAGATGGCGAACATCAGAGACATGATCCCGGCGTTCGAGCTCTATCAGCCGACGTCGGTGGAAGCGGCCCTCGATCTCCTCGACGAGCACCGGGGACGGAGTTGGATTCTCGCCGGAGGTTTGGATTCCTTCGACTGGTTCAAGGACCGTATCAAGCGCCCCGAGGCCGTCATCGACCTCGGCGGCGTGGAAGAGATGAACGGGATTCGCGAGGTGGAGAACGGCATCGAGATCGGCGCCATGACCAGCCTCACGGCCATCGAGCGCGACGAGCGCATCCGGTCACGCTACTCGGTGGTGGCCGATGCTGCCCGACACGTGGCGACCCCTCAGATCCGCAATCAAGGCACGCTGGGTGGCAACATCTCCCAGGACACGCGCTGCTGGTACTACCGAAGCGGTTGGCCGTGCTACCGCGCAGGAGGCAACACCTGTTATGCGGCGGCGCCCCAGGCCATGAACCGTGAGCATGCCATCATGGGCGCGAGCCGGTGCGTGGCGGTGAATCCTTCGGACACGGCACCGGCTCTCGTCGCCGTCGACGCCAAGATGATCGTCGAAAATACCGGCGGTCCGCGGGTCTTCGACGCGGAGGACTTCTTCATCGGGCCGGCCATCGACATCACGCGTATGACGGTGATGAAGCCCCGGGACCTGCTGACGCGAATCCAGATTCCCGCGACGTGGGCCGACGCCCATTTCTACTACGAGAAGGTGCGGGACCGCGGATCGTGGGACTTCCAACTCGTGACGGTCGCGGCGGCGTTCCAGATGGATGGAGGTACCATTGGCGACGCGCGCATTGCCGTGAACGGTGTGGCGCCCTACCCGGTGCGGCTCGAGGCGGCCGAGCGGCGCGTCCGCGGGACCTCGGGCGACGAGGCAGCGGCCAACGCGGCGGGTGAGCTCGCCATCGAGGGCGCCCGGGCCCTCCGCCAGAACGATTACAAGATCCCCATGATGCGGAACCTGGTCCGCCGGGCCGTGAGGAGCGTGGCCTGATGCAGCTGTGGCGCAGCGCGGAAAACCCCTGGGGTCAGGAAGTCCTCATCGGGGTTTCGTGGAACCTCATGTGGGCCGCGCTCATCGGCGCAGGGCTTTTTCTCGTGGGTCACGCCGTCTGGGTGAAGACCCGCCCGGCGGAGGACCACGGCGAGCCAGTGAACATCCCGTCGGACCTCCCGGAGAAGATCGAGCGCCACTCGTTGGCATCCAGGATCTTCCACTGGACCATGTCGGTGGCCATGCTCGCCCTCCTGGTCACCGCGTTCGGACCCGTCCTCGGATGGCAGTTCCCGTGGGTGGAAATCCACTGGATGGCCGGCGTGCTCCTCATCGCAACGGTCGTGTACCACGTCATCCACGCTGTGGGATGGCAGGACTTCTGGGCCATGTTCAAGCTCGACGTGGGCGAGGGCGTGGCGACGATGAAGCACGTCATGTCGCCGAAGGCACCGCCGCCGCCCAAGGCCGGCAAGTATCCTTTCGACCACCGCATGTACCACCACGCCATCGTAGTGGTCACTCTGGCCGCCATCGTCACCGGCGTCCTCATGATGGTGCGCATCGACACGCCGTTCTGGACGCGGAATCCCTACTTGTTGAGCGATTCGGCCTGGGGCGTCATGTACGTCGTGCACGGGCTTTCCGGCGTCTCGCTCATCCTCCTGGTGGCGGCCCACATCTATTTCGCCATCCGCCCGGAGAAGCGTTGGATCACCTGGTCCATGATCCGCGGCTGGATCGATCGGGAGCACTACGTGCAGCACTTCGATCCCGAGAAGTGGAAGGTCACGGGGGGCTCGTCCGACGGATCGGTGAGCCCGCCGCCAGGCTCCGGCGCTTTGGCCGATTCGACGGTGAGTGCGCCGAGAGAGGACTGAGTCTGCAGAGAGGACCGAGGTCAGCCGTCACGTCGTCGGGGGTCGGACGCTCGGGCGTCCGGCCCTTCCTCGTGCCTGCTACCATCGGGGCTGGAGGAGTGTTGACGGTTGATCCTCCCCAGCGGGCGAGTTCTGCAAGGACCCGACCCCACCCCATTCGATGAAACCGGAGTAGAGCGTGGCTTCACCACGAGAAGACGTTCAGGGGCGCATCGACGCCATCGAGTCGAGCTACGAGTTCTTTCTGGCCTACGCGGCCCAGGGACTCACCACCGATGAGGGCGCCAAGGCTGGAGCCCAGCTCCGGGACTTCCTGGGGAAACTGGAGGGGGCCCTCGACGGTCTCGGCGACCGGGTACAGGAAGCGTCAGCGGGCCTGGAGCCTGCCGAAGCATGGTCCCATATGGTGGCAGTGGTCCGGTCCGATTCCGACGCGGCCCTCGCCGCCGTCAGACTCGTTTCGGCTCGACCTGGCGTCAGTTCACAGCTGGTCGACAACCTGAACGCCAACATCCACCTCAGGGCTCTGCTCACCGACCTCTTCCTCGTGGACGATCTCCTGACAGACTGACGCTCGCGGAGAAACGATGACCTTCCTCCTCTTCGTTACGGCGGCGCTGGTCGCGGTGTCGGGTGGGCTGAAGCTCCGGTCCACCTCGCGGGTGGGACTCGGCGTGCGACCGCTGGCCTTCCTGGAGCTCGTGTCGGCCCTCGGGCTGGCGGCACTCATCCTTCCGAACCCACTCAGCGGGACGGCGGTGGTGCGTTGGGCAGTGCCCGCAGCGATCCTCCTTCTCGTCGTATCGTCGGTGGATCATGCTCTCCGACTTCGCGCGTACCGGAAGGCTCGAGCCGACAGCGAGGGTGGTCGACTGGCGACGTATGTGAAGTACCTTTCCGAGCTGCCCGAGAACGAGGGCGGACCCGAAGCCGAGGGCGATGGGCCCGCAGGCTTCGGTCAGGACTCCGCCTGAACTACGAGAGCGATCGAAGAGAATGACCCTCCAGGATCTCGGGAATCTCGGTGAGTTCGTCGGCGCCATCGGCGTCGTCGTATCTCTCGCCTATCTGGCGCGGCAGATGATTCACAACACGGCGTCTGTACGGGCCGCGTCCTACAACTCCATGGTCGAGAACAGCATCCGCTTGCTCGAGCACGCATTCCGCGACAGCGAGTTCGCCGACTTCCTGGCCCGTGCCGAACGCGATCCTTCGGTGTTGAGTCATAGCGAGGTGGTTCGGTGGGACGCGTACATGACGGCCGTCTTCCGGCACTTCGGCAACATGCAGTACGCACATCGAGTCGGCACCCTCGACAAGCAGATGTGGCTTTCCTACCGATCGACGCTCAAGTCGGATCTGAAGACGCCGTCGTGGTCAGAGTGGTACCAGGACCACAGACACCTCTTCAGCACCGGCCTGGGTGATGCCGTCGACGAGGTCATGGCCGAGATCGAGGCGGAGCGCCGGTCCAGCGGCTGACACCCTGCGCCTTGCCCCATGTCTACAATGTGTGCACTGTATGTACACAATGTAGACACGCGTTCGGCGAGGGTCGCAATGAGTCCCAACAGCTTTCTCGGTGAGTTCGAACAGATGGTCCTCCTCGGGATCCTTCAGGAAGGCGACGAGGCCTTCGCTCTGGAGGTCCGGAGGGAAATCGAGCGCTCGGCCGATCGGACGGTATCCCGGGGCGCATTCTACACGACCCTCGATCGGCTCGAGCGGAAGGGGTACGTGGTTTGGAGCGAGGCGGAATCAGACGATCCTCGGCGCACCGGACCCCTCCGGCGTTTCGAGGTGACACCTGAAGGCCTCCTTGCGCTACGGGTGTCCCGACGGGCCTTCGACGCCCTCTCCCGGGGACTCGACGAGGTCCTGAGCGAAGCCTGAGATGGGGCGAGCCGCGGATCCCGGTCCCGGGGGAGCCTCCCCCGAACACGGCCCTCCTGGGTGGGCGACGCGCCTCCTCGAGCGAGTCCTCCCGGACGGGGCCGTTGGGGCCAGTGTTGCCGCGGATCTGGAGGAGGAGTTCAGGGACGTCAGAGGTAGCAGGGGACGACGGCGGGCAGAGGTGTGGTACAGCTGGGAAACCGTGAAACTCGCAGGCCACTTCCAGTGGCGTGCTCTTCGGGCGGGGGTGGGAACGATGGGTAGACGCGGAGGAGGTCTCGACCGACAGCTTCAGAACGCACGACTGGCCATGCGCCACTTCGTGCGGGCTCCCGGCTTCACGGCAACCGCGGTGGGGACCATCGCCCTGGGGATCGGGGCGTCGGTTGCCATCTTCGCGGTCGTCGATGCGGTACTTCTCGATCCGCTCCCGTACGAAGAAGCCGACGAGCTGGTCGCCATCTGGGAGTGGAACGTCCCAAGGGATCGGCGTGAGAACGTGGCCAATCCCGGCAATTTCAAGGCGTGGCGGGATCGCTCGATAACGTTCGAGGCCATGACCGCGGTCTCCATGATGCAGCCGACGAAGTTCACCGGCCCCGAACAGCCCGAAGAAGTCATGACCCAGTACGCGTCCCCCGACTTCTTCTCCGTGCTCGGGATGCAGGCGGCCCTCGGACGCACGTTCACCCCGGACCTGTCCGCGGTGGAGACGACCGAGGTGGTCCTGTCCGACCGGTATTGGCGTCAGAGTCTTGGAGCAGATACGGGCATTCTCGGACGGACGTTCCAGTTGAACGACACACCCGTCGTGGTGGTCGGTGTCCTCCGTCCCGAATACGTGGCCTTCGGCGAAGGCACGGACCTATGGGCGTCCATTGACGTCGGCCTCGGTGACCAGACCAACTCCGGTCGGTGGATGATGGTTCTCGGTCGCCTGGCCGAAGGGCGGACCCTCGAGGCGGCCACGGATGAACTCCGGACCGTCGCCTCGCGCCTGGAAGAAGAATACCCGGAGTTCAATGCCGGATGGTCCGTAAATCTCGTTCCCCTGGAAGAGCAGATCGTCGGCGATGTGCGCGCGACCCTCTGGGTTCTCCTGGGGGCCGTTGCCGTGCTGCTCCTCATCGCGTGCGGCAATGTGGCGAACCTCTTCCTCGTGCGTGCCACGGCCCGGCGAAGCGAGATGGCGGTCCGGCGGTCCCTGGGTGCTACCGGGGGTGATCTGGCTGGCCAGCTCATGACCGAGAGTGTGTTCGTATCGGGTGCCGGTGCCCTGATTGGTGTCGGCGTGGCCGTTGCCGCGGTGCATTGGGTCACGACGACCATGCCCGACGCATTCGGTATTCCGCGTATCGAGAGCGCCGCAGTGGATCCCACGGTGCTGGCCTTCGCCGCTGCGCTTACGGTGGGCACGGCCCTCGTTTTCGGCTTGCTCCCCGGGGTGCAGGCGGCGTGGACGACGCCCGGATCGGCTCTCAGCTCCGAAGGACGTGGGCCGTCCCGGCGTTCGGGTCGGCTTCGGGATCTCCTGGTGGTCGCCGAGGTGGCTCTGTCGGTGGTACTCCTGGCCAGCGCCGTCGTCTTGGTCCAGAGCTTCATGAGGCTGACGTCCGTCGATGACGGGATCGAGCCAGAGAATGTCGTCGTGGGTCGGGTGAACCTCACCGGCGATCGCTGGGACTCCTTGTCGAGGCAGATCGCCTTCTACGAAGAGCTCATCGACCGGGTCGCCGCGCGCCCAGGGGTGGAGACCGTGGGCGGCATCACCTTCCTGCCCATGGACGGCCTCGGCGCCGGTACGAGCTACTGGCCGGCCGACGCCCCCACTCCCGCAGCTGATGAACGCACGGTCGCCGACGTCCGCAACGTGGAAGGTGACTACTTCGGGGCCATGGGCATCGACCTGCTGCAGGGACGGCTCTTCGACGAGCGCGACCGGGTTGAAGGCACGCGATCGGTGGTGGTCAATCGAGCTCTCGCCGACCTCTACTGGCCCGACGAATCCGGAGTGGGGGAGAGAATCGTAGTGAACTGGGACGATCAGACCCCATGGGAGATCGTGGGGGTCGTCGAGAGCGTCCGACTCCAGGGGCCCGACACCGAGCCGCGAGGAACGGTCTACCTACCCTATGCGTCCGCTCCGTTCTTTCCCTGGATGCATGTCGTCGTCCGAGGGTCGACCTCCAGCAGTGATGTGGCGTCGGCCATTCGCGGGGAGATCGCGGCGATCGATCCGGAGGTGCCCCTGGGCAGTGTCAGAGTGATGAAGGACGTCGTGGATCGTTCGGTGGCACGCCCCCGCGTCACCGGCGTGCTGATGATTGTCTTCGCCGGCCTGGCGACCCTCCTGGCCGCGGTGGGGCTCTACGGGGTGCTCGCCTACGCGGTCTCCCGCCGCGTCCGGGAGATCGGTGTGCGCATCGCCCTAGGGGCCGAACCTCGCCGGGTCCTCCGGCTCGTCGTGGGGGAGGGGACCCGCCTCGTGGCGGTAGGGCTGGCCCTGGGGTTGGTGGGCTCCTTCGGAGTGCAGCGGTACCTCGAGGCTTTGCTCTACCAGGTCGATCCTGGCGACCCGCGGGCCCTGGCCGTCGCCGTGGCAGTGCTCATGACCGTCTCCCTCGGGGCGTGTGCGGCCCCGGCGTGGCGGGCGTCGAGGGTGGCGCCGGTGGAGGCGCTCCGACCCGAGTGAGGCCGGCTGCCCGGCGTTGGCGACTCGATCCCGGCAGGTCGTAGCTAGGGTACGACTCGGCGTCGTTCCCACGGCAGGGCTCACGAGATCCGGGTACCCCTTTGATTCGGCGCGGCCTACTGTACTACTTCATCAGGCTTCCAGCTATCGAGCGCCGGGCAAAGATCCCTTCGACTCCCGGCGGCCCTTCGAGTCGACGGGGTCCGCGGTGACATGACGGTCGTTTTTCGAATTCGTACATCGGCAGGTCAGGAGCTCTCGTTCGCGTCCCGCGAGATGTTCGAGGACTTCGTGCGCTCGGGTGAGCTGTCTCCCGACGATCTGGTGTACGACGGCGAGACCGGCTCGTGGGCTCCTGCCCGGACTCACCCGGTCGTGCTCGATGTCCAGTACGAGGCCGAGGCGGCCGGCGATGCGGACCCGTCCTCTCAGGACGCCGAGGGCGACGGCGACGAAGCGCCACCGACCATCGGTGGCCCGGGACTCGAGTTCGATCTCGCTCTCACCGAGGAACTCTCCCCCGAGGACGAGCAGAGGGTCTTCCTCGAGCAACTCGAGGCCGAGCGCAAGGCCCAGCTCGACGCTGAACCCTCTTTGAGGGAGAGCCTCACTGGCTTCACATCCGACACCCTGGCGCCGCGCGATCCGCCGCGTCGTGTGCCGGACTCACAGCCGCAACGGGCGTCATCCTCGCCCCGGTCCCGGCCTGGAGGACGGAGCGCCACACCCCGAGAACGGGCCGCCGCCGCGACCGCCGCTTCGGCACCCGCGAAGCGTTCCGGCGGACTGGGGCGCGGCTTGTTGCTCCTTGTCATCGCAGGACTCGTCGTAGCCGCTGGCTACGCCGGATACCAGTCCTGGGCCGCCGAGTCCGAGCCGGACCCGTCTGCGGCGGAAGTGCCCGAGGCCACGACCCCCGAGGCCGATCCCGTCGAGCCGGAGCCCGAGCCCTTCGAGCCGGAGCCCGAGCCGGAGCCCGAGCCGGAGTCCGAGCCGGCCCTCGAGGCGGTCATTCCCGACACACCGGCCGCGCTTCGGGAGCGGACTCAGGAGCGCTATCTGGCGGCCACCCGGGCCGAGTTGAGGAGTCTGCAGCCGATTCCCGAGATCTGGCCGGAGGGACCGTACATCACGGTTCCGTCGGACCATCCGGAGGTGGTGGATGTCTGGCAGGATTACCGCGCTACCATCCAGTCGGTGCGGCAGGTCGACGCGGATCGCTACCGCGCGGCGATCGAATCGGCTTTGGACGACGCGGCGGTGACGGGGGAGGGGCGCCAGACACGCCTCGAGACCGCGATGGGGGAGTTCGAGGCCTCCGACGAGCTACGCGCTGCCCACTTCGACCGGGTCGAGGCACTCGCCACCGCCGCGATCCAGAGCCATAACGCGCTGGTCGAGGCCGAGGGTCTGATCCTGTTCGACGCCACGGGCAGCACCGGTCGGCCTTCGGGCATCGGAGCGGGCACGTCCGGGCGAAACGCCGAGGCGCAGCTTCTTCTCGATCAGGTCACAGAACTGCTCGAGGGAGCCCTCGACGCTGACGGCGAGGGTCCAGGCTCCGGTGCGAACGTCAGGGAATGGGTGTGGGACGGATTCCTGGACGCGATGACCCGGTAGAAGGGCTGCCCTACCTGGGCAGTCGTTCTTCCACAGCCCCGCAACGCTTCCACTTCGTGCCCGGGATAGGTAGGTTGGCGCCGTCCGACTCCGCGTAGCGCTCGCACCGCGAATGCCGACCACCTCACCGACATCCACCGCCACCGAGCCCCTCTGGGCCAAGGTCATCGACCACACGCGGTGTATCGGATGCCACGCGTGCACCACGGCCTGCAAGTCGGAGAACGAGGTCCCGCTCTCGGTGACCCGGACGTACGTGAAGTACGTCGACACCGGCTACTTCCCCCGGACACGCCGCTCCTTCCAGGTCACCCGCTGCAACCAGTGTGAAGACGCCCCGTGCGTCGCCGCATGCCCTACTGCGGCGATGTACAAGCGCTCCGACGGCATCGTGGATTTCGACAAGTCCATCTGCATCGGATGCAAGGCGTGCATCGCGGCTTGCCCCTACGACGCCATCTTCATCAACCCCGACGACAAGTCGGCGGAGAAGTGCAATTTCTGCGCTCACCGACTGGATGTCGGCCTCGAGCCGGCGTGCGTCGTCGTCTGTCCCACGCAGGCGCTCCTGGTAGGCGACATGAACGACCCACTATCAGCGGTGAGCCAGATCATCCACCAGGATGCCGTGGCGGTGAGGCGCCCGGAGAAGGAGACGAGGCCCAAAGTCTTCTACAAGGGTGCCGACCAGGCCACGCTCGATCCCCTCGGGGCTCGCCGACCCGATGGTGGTCTCTTCATGTGGAGCGAGCAAGGCGATATGGACCACCAGGTCCACTCGGGACACCCGGGACCGTGGAACAGTTCGGCGGCGGCGGTGGTGAGCTACGACGTACCCCACCGGGCGCCGTGGGACTGGAGGGTCAGCGCCTACACCTTCACGAAGTCCGTCGCCGCAGGAGCCTATCTCGTGCCGCTTCTCCTCGGCGCTCTCGGGTTCCTGCCTCTCACCTCGGCGCTTTGGGGCACCCAGGCTCCGCTTATCGCCATGGCCGCCCTCGTCGTGACCGGAGCGTTCCTGGTCTGGGATCTGGAGCACCCTGAGCGCTTCTGGATGGTGCTCTTCAAGCCCCAGTGGAGGAGTTGGCTGGTTAGAGGTGGCTTCATCATCACCGGCTATGGCGGGGTCCTGGCCGCGCACCTGGGGGCGTCGATGATCGGTCGCGCCGACCTGACGCCCCTCCTGGGATGGGTCGGCGGACCCCTCGCCGCGATGACGGCCGTCTACACGGCTTATCTGTTCGCTCAGTCGCGGGCGCGGGACCTTTGGCAAAGCCCCCTCCTCCCGGCTCACCTGTTGGTGCAAGCCCTGTTGGCTGGTAGCGCAATTCTCGTGGTGACCCTGGCCATGGGTGGAATGGCGTCCACGGCAGGCGAGGCTGCCACGACGGGAGCGGTGGGCGTGATCCCCGGCGCTCTGGTGGCTTGCTTCCGACTGGCCATCGCTTCACACATCCTCCTGGTGCTGGGCGAGGCCACCATGGGTCATCCCACCGCCCACGCCGCGCTGGCTGCCCGGGAGATGGTACGGGGCGCCTACGGTCACTTCTTCTGGGTGGGGCTCGCTGCCGCGCTTCTCGGCCTCATCGCCGTCGGGTGGTCCCCCGTCATCGCCGGAACCGCCGCTCTCGTCGGCCTCGCTCTCTACGAGCATGCCTTCGTTCAAGCGGGCCAAGCGGTGCCTCTGGCATGAGTACCGACGACCTCAACAAACGCGTCTCCGCGGCCCGCAGTGAGGTGGAGGCCCGCGGCGAGACATTCTACCCCGGGGCCAGCCGTGTCCACTTGGCCGCGTTCCCTCCGAAGGAACGGTGGAACGACTGGGTGGAGCTCGACTCCAAGTCGTGGCCCGAACGGGTGGAGAAACGGTACATGCTCGTCCCCACGACCTGCTTCAACTGCGAGTCGGCCTGCGGCCTCCTCGCCTACGTCGATCGGGACACCCTCCAGGTGCGCAAGTTCGAGGGCAACCCCGAACACCCGGGCTCACGTGGGCGGAACTGCGCCAAGGGCCCGGCGACGCTGAACCAGATCACCGACCCAGACCGGATTCTCTATCCCCTTCGCCGAGCCGGTGCCCGGGGGGAGGGGAAGTGGGAGCGGGTGAGTTGGGACGAGGCACTCGACGACATCGCCGGTCGAATTCGCGCCTGTTTGCAGGAAGAGCGCCACGACCAGGTCATGTATCACGTCGGGCGCCCGGGGGAGGCCGGCTTCACCACCCGGATGCTGTCAGCGTGGGGCGTCGACGGGCACAACTCCCACACCAACGTCTGCTCCAGCGGCGCCAGGGCCGGCTACCACTGGTGGATGGGGATGGACCGCCCTAGTCCGGACCACGCCAACGCCAAGGTCATCGTCCTGGTGAGCAGTCATCTGGAGACCGGCCACTACTTCAACCCTCATGCCCAGCGGATTATCGAAGGGAAGAAGAAGGGTGCCAAGCTCGTCGTCCTCGACACCCGCCTGTCCAACACGGCCACCCACGCCGATCACTGGCTTTCGCCCTATCCCGGCTCGGAGCCGGCGATCTTCCTGGCCGTGGCGAGTTGGCTGATCCGCGAGCGGCGCTATGACCGTGACTTCGTGCGTCGTTGGTGGAATTGGCACGAGTTCATGGCCGAGGTGCACGGTGAGGCCGACGCCTCCTTCGAGCGCTTCGAGGCCGTACTCGCGGAGACGTACGACGGTTACACCTTCGAATACGCAGCCTCCGAGTCGGGGATCGACGAAGCGACGCTGAGAGCGGTGGCCGAGACGATCTCTACCGCGGGCACCCGACTCGCCACCCACAACTGGCGGAGCGCCGGCTCCGGCAACCTGGGCGGCTGGCAGGTGGCCCGCACCCTGACGCTGCTGAATGCGCTTCTCGGCGCGTTGGCCACTGAGGGCGGGACCTTCCCCAATTCGTGGAACAAGTTCTCGCCTCGGCCTCCACGACTGCCTCACCAGCACCCGAGGAAGTGGAACGACGTTCTCTGGCCCAGGGAGTACCCGCTGGGGCTCATGGAGATGTCGTTCCTCATGCCGCACCTCATGAAGGACCAGGACGCCTTCGTGGACGTCTACTTCACCCGGGTGTACAACCCCGTTTGGACGAACCCCGACGGCTTCTCCTGGATCGAGATGCTCACGGACGAGCGGCGCATCGGCCAGCACATCGCCATGACGCCGACGTGGAACGAGACGGCGTACTTCGCCGACTACGTCCTGCCCATGGGCCACGGCTCCGAGCGCCACGACATCACGACCTACGAGCAGTACGACGGGCAGTGGATCGGTTTCCGACAGCCGGTTCTGCGGGCGGCTCGTGAGCGACTGGGAGAGAAGGTCGTGGACACCCGGGACGTGAATCCTGGTGAAGTATGGGAAGAAAACGAGTTCTGGATCGAGTTGACCTGGCGCATCGATCCCGATGGCTCATTGGGCATCAGGGAGCATTTCGAATCGCTGGACCGGCCCGGTGAGAAGATGACCGTCGACGAGTACTATGGTTGGATGTTCGAGAACTCGGTCCCGGGTCTTCCCGAGGCGGCGGCTGCGGAGGGAATCGGTCCCCTCGAATACATGCGTCGGTACGGCGCCTTCGAGGTGACCAGCAAGGTGGGGAAGGTCTACGAGCAGGCGGTGCCCGACGGCGAGCTCGAAGACGTCCGGGTCGATGAGACGGGGCGGGTCTATTCCCGAGCCCCCGTGCCTCCCAGTCCCAAGGCCCCTGGCGGGACCAAGATCGCCCCCGACGACGAGGGTAGGAGGCGAGTCGGGGTCCGGGTGGACGGAGAGATCGTGAAGGGGTGGCCGACGCCCACGGGCAAGCTCGAGTTCTGGTCCCGGACACTCCGTGATTGGGGCTGGCCCGAGCTGGCGATCCCCACGTACGTGAAGAGCCACATCCATCCCGACAACCTGGAGCCCGACCAGATCCCGCTGATCAGCACCTTCCGGGTGCCGGTGCAGATCCACACCAGGAGCGCGAACGCCAAGTGGCTGGACGAGATCGCCCATACCAATCCCCTCTGGATCCACCCGTCTGATGCTGGCCGCCTCGGGGTGGAGAAGACCGGCGACCTGGTGAGGGTCGAGACCGAGATCGGCCACTACGTGCTCAAGGCGTGGGTCACCGAAGGGATTCGACCTGGCGTGGTCGCGTGCAGCCACCACATGGGGCGTTGGAAGCCGATAGGGCACGAGGGGCAACGCATCGGCATGATGACGGTGGCTCTCGCCAACCAGGGCAGTGGCTGGGGTCTCACCAGGGTGGCCGGAACCGGACCTTTCGAGTCCTCCGACCCCGACACCATGCGGGTATGGTGGACCGACGTGGGGGTGCATCAGAACCTGACCTTCCCCGTCCACCCCGACCCGGTGTCGGGGATGCACTGCTGGCACCAGGCTGTAAGGGTTCGACGTGCCGAGCCCGGCGACGCCTATGGGGACGTCTCCGTGGACACGTCGAAGTCGCGAGCCGTGTACGAGGAGTGGCTCGAGATGACTCGTCCGGCACATCTGCACTCACCGGACGGGACGCGACGACCGTTCTGGATGCTCCGGCCCGTCCGGCCCGAACGGAAGGCGTACGATCTTCCCCAGGCCGAAGGGGCCGGTGTTTGATCGGCCTGAGCCCCGGCCCACACCCGCGGAGCTGATCCGCGGGCTTGCGGTCTTCGCCGAGCCACCCACGGACGAACACTCTCGAATCGCAGAGGCTCTGGGCCTCGAGTCGGTCCCCTCGTCGTCCGAGTACTCCGACCTCTTCCTCTTCCAGCTCTATCCCTACGCCTCGGTTCACCTCGGTCCTGAAGGGATGATGGGAGGCGAGGCCCGGGAGCGGGTCGCCGGCTTCTGGAAGGCGCTGGGCTACCAGCCGCCAGCGGAGCCCGACCACCTCGCCGCCCTTCTGGGGCTCTACGCGACTCTGGCCGAGGCGGCCGACGGCGATCGCTCCGAAGAGGCGGAAGCGCAGCGCAGGCTCATTCGTGAGAGCCGAGCCGCCCTCCTCTACGAGCACGTGTCGCCGTGGGTCTTTGCTCTTCTGCACCGAGTCGGCGAGCTCGCCCCCAGGGTCTACGCGGAGTGGGCGAAGCTACTGGAGGGGGTCCTCAAAGAAGAGGTGTCCACCGCGAGGCCAAACGACCGGGCAGACACCGGTGCGGGCGCCGGGCAAGCCGTCGCCTTGCCCCTGCACCTCCGCGTGGCACCCGAGCTGCCCGACCCGAGGGAGAGGGGAGCGGCAGACTTTGTCGCTGGACTTCTGGCTCCGGTTCGATCGGGCTTCCTCCTTACCCGTGCCGACGTGGCCCGGATCGCGTCGGTGTGCGACGTCGGCCTTCGCGCCGGTGAGCGTAGATACGCGCTGGAGCACCTCCTTGCTCAGGATCCTCCCGCCGTGCTTCGGGCCCTCGCCGCGGAGGCCCTACGACAGAGTGCCTTGCACGAAGAGCGCCGGGAGTGGTTGGGGGAAACGGCTTCCTTCTTCGCGAAACGCGCCGGACACACGGCGTCCCTCCTCGAGGAGTTGGCCGTCGAGGAGGCGGCCAAGGAGGAAATGGCAACGTGAAGGTCCATCCCCCGGGGAGGGTTGCGCGCTCCGACGTTCTCGCCGGTGTGAGCGTGGCACTCATCCTCGTGCCGCAATCGATGGCGTACGCGGAGCTGGCCGGTCTGCCCCCGCACCACGGTCTGTATGCGGCGACCTTCCCGCTCATCGCGGCGGCCTTCCTCGCGTCTTCGCCGTACCTCCAGACGGGTCCGGTGGCCCTCACCGGGCTCCTCACTTTCGGTGCCCTCGTGCCGCTGGAGGCGGTGGGCACGGCCGAGTACGCTGCACTGGCAGCTCTCCTCGCGTTGGTCGTGGGCATTTCCCGGGTCCTCGTGGGGATGCTCAAGGCGGGGTGGGTGGTCTACTTCATGTCCCACTCCATGATGACGGGCTTCCTTTCTGCGGCGGCGATCCTCATCCTGGCATCACAGCTCCCCGGGGCTTTGGGCAGCACGGCGCCGGTCGACGAGGGCGTGCTCCAGCGAGCCTGGTTCGCCCTGAGTCATCCTGAGAGCTGGCGGTGGACGGCGGTGGGGCTGTCGGCTTTCACCGTGGCCACGGTCATGTGGGCGGCGAGCATCCACCCGTTGGTGCCCGGCGTCCTCATCGCGGCGGGGTTCGGTCTCATCTTCTCGGCCGTGACGGGTTATGACGGGGCCACCGTTGGATCCGTCCCGTCGGGGCTGCCACCCTTCACCCTCGACCTTCCCTGGTCGCGGCTGCCGTCGCTCATCATTCCCGGCGTCGTGATCTCGGTCATCGGTTTCGCCGAAGGCGTCTCCATCTCGCGGGTCTTCGCATCGGAGGAGCGTCAGCATTGGGACGCCGACAAGGAGTTCAAGAGCAAGGGGTTGGCCAACATCGTAGCCGCGTTCAGTGGGGGGCTTCCCGTGGGCGGGTCTCTTTCGCGGACCAGCGTGAACCGCATGGCCGGGGCGCGAAGCCGCTGGAGCGGGCTCATCACGGGTGTCACGGTCCTCTGCTTCCTGCCGGTCGCGCCGGTCATGAGCGGACTCCCTCGGGCGGTCCTTTCCGGCATCGTCATCGCCGCCATCTGGAAGGTCATCAAGCCCGGGGAGGTGCTGCGACTCTGGACTCTCTCGCGACCCCAGGCCCTTATCGGCTGGACGACCTTCGTCGCGACATTGGCTCTCTCACCTCATGTGGACCGTGCCGTCCTCCTTGGTATCGCCATGTCGGCGGCGGTCCATCTCTGGAGGGAGCTCACGCCCCACGTGACGGCCGAGCGCGAGGGCGATACCCTCGTCGTAGAGCCAAGTGGTGTGCTGTGGTTCGCCTCCGCTCCGGCCATGGAGGACCTCCTCTTCGACCGGCTTGCTGACGAACCCGACGTGAAGAGGGTCATCATCCGGTGCACCGGCCTGGGACGCATCGACCTCACGGGAGCGTATGTCTTCCACGAGACCCTGGAGCATGCCGAGCGGGCAGGGCTCGAGGTCTTCATCGAAGACGTGCCTGACCACGCCGTCGCTCTCTTCCGGTCAGTGGGAGTCCCGATGCGCGATCGAACGGACGGGGAGGGCCCGACGGAGCCAACGACGGCCCGAAGGACGCCGGCCGGAACCGGATTCCCGTCGAACTCGTAGTGTCAGTGGGTCGGGGCCTCTACTTTGAGGCGTACCGAAGCCGCCGAGTGTGATTGCTACCGCAGCGTTTTGGAGGATAGAACATGATCGAGCTCATCGCCGCTGGGGCCGTGGGGGTCTATGGCCACATCAAGTCGCGGAACTTCGTCGGCCAGAAGCTGCGGTACACCGCCGTGGTGGAGAAGCCCATGCTGGGGGTGTGGGCCGGTGTCGGCACGACGGTGCTCATGGCCCCCGTCGTCGCCATCCTGCCGTTCGTAGGAGCCGGCGCTGCCATCGCCGTGGGTGCCGGGGTGGGGACGGGTGTCGCCCTGGGGGTCAAGGACTCGAAGGAGCCCCCCAAGCTCCTCGACGACTGAGGCTCGGGCGCGCCCCCCACGTGGTACGCTCTCCCTCTTCACCCGCCTCTCAGCCCAGCGCCCGCTTCAAGACCGAGCGTACGTGTCCCTCGTAACGCTTGACGACCAGGACGGAGGCCGGGGAGTAGCGGGCGACCTTCTCGGCGATCTCGCCGAAGACGACCTGGCTCCAGAAGGGCTCTCGGCCGGCGCCGACGACGACGAGGTCGTAGTCTCGGCTCTCCAACGCGATGCCGCCGGCGACGGATTTGGCCTCGATGAGCTTCCGCTCCACTGGGACCTCCACCTCGATGGCCTGCAGGGTCTTCGAGATCCAACGATCGGCTTCGCGTCGCTCGTCGTCTGATGCGCCGGGGGGCACCACGTAGCAGGTCGTGACCTCCATGCCGAAGGCAGGGGCCAGGACGTTTAGGATCTGTGCCGCCAACCGTGCGTGGGGCCCGCCGGCCGTGGGGAAGAGGCAGCGCTTCGGGGGCTCGGTGCTGGCGATCTTCAGGAGACCCAGGTCGCACGGCGCGTGGCGGATGACCTGGTCCGCGACCTCTCCGAAGATCCGGTCCCGGGTGTTCGTGTGCCCCTTCCAGCCCATGACGAGGAAGTCGCCCGAATGACGGCGGGCTCCGGCGATGATCCCGTCCTCTGCCTGGTGGGCGATGACGAGGTCCGTTTCGAGATCCATCCCACGCCCACGAGCGATGTTCTCGGCCCGCGCGAGCAGGCCTTCCCGATGCTGGGTGAAGCGAAGGCCCTCGTGAATGGGCAATTGGCGTGGTACCTGGACCACGGAATAGGCGACGACGGGCTTTCCTCTGCTCTCGGCAATGGGACGTGCGTATGCGAGGAGCGTGCCGATGTGGTCCGGGTTGTGGATGGGAACGACGACGGCCCCCTCACCAACCTCGTCCACAGGGCTCGGTTCCTGGAGGACCTGGGGCTGGGCCGCCGCCGACTGTTTCTCGAAGTATGCGTAGTAGAGGATGAGGCCGATCATCACCCAGCCGATCGTCACATACCATGCCAACGGCTGGAAGGAGAACTGGTATACGGCGAGGAATACGTTGAGAACCAGGCCGAGGATGGGTAACACGGGGTACAGCGGGACCCGATACCTTCGGGGCAGGTCGGGCTCTTTTCGCCTCAGGACGATGAGGGAGAGGTTCACCAGTGCGAAGGTCAGCAGGAAGATCAGGCTGGCCGCCGAGCCCACCGCCTCGATGGGCAGCGTCAGCGCCATGGCCAGGAGGATGACCCCGGTGACCAGGATCGCGACGTGGGGCGTCCGCCGTTCAGGGTGGATGGTCGCCATGGCGTCGGGTAGCCATCGATCCCGACCCATGGAGAACGCCACTCGTGACGAGGCGAGAATCGTCGCGTTCAGCGCCGACATGGTGGAGAGGAGTCCTCCGAAAACGATGATGGCCACACCGAACGCCGGCATGAAGCCTTCGGCAGCCCGGACGATGGCCGTCTCCCCGAACTCCCCGAGGAACTGCCACGAGGGCTGCCCCCCGGGCGGTTGGACCGCGGCGAGGGAAACGAAGAGGATGAGGAGGTACATGACGACGGTAATGCCCAGGGAGATGAAGGTCGCCTGAGGGATCGTCTTCTCCGGCTCCTTGATCTCCTCGGCCACCGTCGCAATGAGATCGTAGCCTTCGAAGGCGATGAAGGTCAGCCCCATGGCGACGATGACGCCGCCGAAGCCCTCGGGGAAGAAGGGGTTGAACGAGCGGGCAACCTGCCCCTCCGGTGCCACACCGAGCGCCTTCAGCCCGTAGGCGATGAAGATCGCCAGGATGATGAGCTTGGCCACGGTGAGGACGTTCTCCGCCATGCCCGTGACCTCGGTGCCCTTCATGTTGAGGCGGACGAACGTGCCGCCGATGACGAGCGTGACGAGGAGACCGGCCCCGTGCTCGCCCACCAACGAGAAGACGGTTTCGGGCAGGGCAGGGAGGTATTTGAGAAAGAACTCCCAGAAGTAGCCCGCGAAGCCGAGGGCATACAGGCTGCACGCCACCGTATAGGCGAACCAGAGCATCCATCCCGCGGTGAAGCCCAGGGCGCCCGGAAAGGCACGCCGGACGAACGCGTAACCTCCGCCCGCCTCCGGGATGGCCGCAGCCAGCTCCGCGTAGGCGAAGGCAGTAAGCAGCGTTACTGCGCCGTTGAGGGCGAAGGCCAGTATGGAGGCCGGCCCCGACTCTCCGGCTGCGATGCCGGTGAGGACGAAGATCCCGGCACCGATCATGGCACCGACGCCGATCATAGTGGCGTCGAAGAGACCGAGGTTGCGAGCGAACGTGGGTTCGCTCGTCCGGGATCCTTTGGCGTTCGAGTTCACGACGACGACGATGGCGCGACAGCGGGGCTGGGACAACCCGGTCGACCCTTGAGGGATGGGCGCCGCCGACTCAGCTTAGCTCCTCGCCGCCCAAGCACGGAGCCGTCATGCCCACCGATCCGCCTACCATTCATCGTCGCGATCTTCTCAAGCTCGGTGCTGCCGGCTTGGGGCTCGGAGCCGCCGGGGGTCTGTCGGGCCTGTCAGCCCAGGAAGTCCAGGCCCTTCAGGAGCGACCCTCACTGGGGCCTGCACCGGAGCAGTTCTTCGCCGCAGACCCGATGGATGTGGTCCGGATGGGCTTTGTCGGGGTCGGCCTCCAGGGGGGCGCCCACGTCCGGAACTTCCTACGCATCGAGGGCGTCGAGATCGTCGCCATCGGGGACATCGACGTGCCCCGCGCCGAGGAGGTGGCCGGTTGGGTCGAGGCCGACGGAGGGCCGAGACCGGCCCTCTACACGCGAGGTGACACCGACTTCGTGCGGATGTGCGAGGAAGAGGACCTCGATCTGATCTTCACCGCCACGCCCTGGGAGTGGCACGTGCCGGTCTGCCTGGCCGCCATGGAGAACGGGAAGCATGCAGCGACGGAGGTTCCGGCAGCGTACACGGTGGATGACTGCTGGGCGCTCGTCGAGGCTGCCGAGCGACACGAGAAGCACTGCGTGATGATGGAGAACTGCAACTACGACCGTCCGGAGATGATGGTCTTCAACATGGCTCGTCAGGGACTCTTCGGTGAGATCCTCCACGCCGAGTGCGGTTATCTCCATGACCTCCGGGCCATCAAGTTCGAAGACGACCACGAGGGCCTCTGGCGCCGGGCCCACGCTCTGCACCGGCGAGGCAACTTCTACCCGACCCACGGCCTGGGCCCTGTGGCCAACGTCATGGACATCAATCGCGGCGACCAACTCGACTACCTGGTATCCATGAGCACGCCTGCCAGAGGGCTCGAGCTCTGGGCGCAGGGACACTATCCCGAGGGCGATCCCAAGCGGTCGGAGCGCTACGTCCAGGGCGACGTGAACACGACGATGATCAAGACGGTACGCGGCCGGACCATCTTCGTGAGCCACGACACGAACCTTCCCCGTCCGTACTCTCGCATTCATATGGTCCAGGGCACCGGTGGGCTCTTTCAGGGCTATCCGAACCGGGTTCATGTCGAAGGGATGAGCGAAGACCACCGGTGGGACGACTGGACCGAGTGGCGCGAAGAGTACGACCACCCCATGTGGCGACAGCTCGAGGAGGAATCGGCCGGTGCCGGGCACGGTGGGATGGACTACATCGAAGACTATCAGCTCATCAAGGCGCTCCGAGAAGGCAGGCCCACCGACATGAATGTCTACGATGCGGCCATGCTTTCGGTCATCTGCCCCCTCACCGAGTGGTCGGTGGAGAATCGGTCTCGCCCGGTCGACGTACCCGACTTCACTCGTGGACGGTGGACCGAATGGCCCCGGCTCGAGTTCCTGGGCGCCGAGGTCGGGACCGTCGATCGGTAGCACACGTGACCGCTTCCGCACCCTTCGCTCCAGACGCTCTACTCGCAGCCTTCGACGACAGGGTCGGGGGCGTGCCCACTCACCTGTCCCGGGCCCCGGGCCGGGTGAATCTCATCGGTGAGCACACCGACTACAACGATCTGCCCGTGTTCCCAATGGCGTTGCAACGGGACGTTCGGATCGCGCTGCGCCCCAGGGACGACAGCCTGGTCGTGTTGCACAACACAGCGGAGGACTTCCCGTCGGTGGAGTTCGAGATCGAGCCTGACATCCCCCCTTACGTGCAAGGCGCGTGGGGGAACTACGTGAAGGCTCCGGCAAGCGAGCTGGCGCGCCGTTTCGCCATCTGGCGAGGCTTTGAAGGTGTCCTTCAGTCGGATGTGCCGGTGGCGTCGGGGCTGTCTTCCTCGTCGGCGGTGGTGAACGCCGTGGGGCTTGCGCTGGCCCACATCAACGAGGTGGGCTCGGAACCGCGGAGCTTCGCCGAAGTCATGGCCGACGCGGAGCAGTACGTGGGCACCCGAGGGGGCGGGATGGATCAGGCCATTTCATTGGGCGCCAGGAACCGGCATGCGGCGAAGATCACCTTCTCGCCTCTCCGGCTACGGCACGTCAACGTCCCCGACGACTGGTGCTTCGTCGTAGCCGACACAGGCAAAAGGGCGGAGAAGTCCAAGGCCGCGATGGCGGCATACAACCTCCGTCGCAAGGAGTGCGAGGAAGCTCTCCGCGAGGTGGCTGGGCACGTCGCCACCGTGAATATCAGCGAGAAGCTCCACACCTCGTATCCCGAGCTCGTGGCGGCTATGGACACCGGGACACTCCTCGAGGCCGCCGAAGATGTGCTCACGGGCAATCTTCTTCGTCGATTCCGGCACGTCGTCAGCGAAGCCGCCAGGGTCGAGGAGGCCGTGGACCGCATGTACGCCGCCGACGTCACGGGCTTCGGCGCCCTCATGGACGCCTCCCACGCCTCTCTTCGCACCGACTTCCACGTGAGTTCGTCGGAGTTGGACGAGGTCGTGGCCGTGGCGCGTGAGGGAGGTGCGGCAGGCGCTCGTCTCACCGGTGCAGGTTTTGGCGGCTGCGTCGTGGCTCTGGCCGATCGATGGACGGTGGGCAGCGTCCTCGAAACACTGGTCGCCGAGTACTACGAGCGCCGACAGATGGTCGACCGCATCGACGACCGTCTCTTCGTCGCCGTCCCGTCTTCAGGAGCCAGCTTCCAGGAGCTTGGTTGAGCGGTCCAGCGCGCCTTCGCCAGCCCACAGTAAGGCCCCGCGCAGCGAGGTGCGCGCCTGCCTTCTACGTCAGCCCGACTCGAGGCAGCGTCTTCAGGAGTCCGACGGCCCCGGCCGCGCCGGCCCCGAGACAGACCACAGCCAGAAGCGTGTCGCCGTAGAGGAGGTATCCTGTGCCCAGGACGGCACCGTAGACGACCAGGCATCCCAGGAACCAGGCGAGGAAGGCCGCGGAGGGGTTGTCGCCCGACTCGGAGCCGCTCAGACCCAGGCCGGCGCCTTCCCAGCCCGAACCCATGGGGCGGATCCGCTCGTGGAACGCGATGAGGGTTTCGTCCGAAACCGGTGGTGTCATGAAGGTGACGACCACCCACCCAGCGGTCGTGACCAAAACACCGAGTACCAGTTGGATGGACGGATCGACAGGCGGTAGGCCGGTGAGGGGGTGGACGAGCTGGAAGTAGAGGGCCACGAGGAAGGAGATGACCATGGCCGCCAGCTCGCTCCAGGCGTTGATGCGCCACCAGAACCAGCGCAGAAGGAAGACGAGCCCGGTGCCGGCTCCGATCTGGAGGAGGATCTGGAAGGCCTGCATGGCGTTTTGGAGCCATAGCGCAACGGCGCTGGCCGCGACGATTAGAGCCACGGTGGCGATCCGTCCCACGCGCACGTACGCGGCCTCGTCCTTGTCCGGGGCGATGAAGCGCCGGTACACGTCATCGACCATGTACGAAGCCCCCCAGTTGAGGTGGGTGCTGATGGTCGACATGTACGCGGCTGCCAGGGACGCCACCACCAGCCCCAGAAGGCCCGACGGGAGGAAGACGAGCATGGCGGGGTAGGCCAGATCGTGGCGGACGATGGACGGGTCCACGGCCGGGAAGGCGGCCTGGATGGAGTCCAGGGTCGGGTACACGATGAGGGAGGCCAGAGCGACGATGATCCACGGCCATGGGCGAAGGGCATAGTGGGCGACGTTGAACCAGAGCGTCGCTTTCATGGCGTGGCTCTCGTCCTTGGCGGCGAGCATCCGCTGGGCCACGTAACCGCCGCCACCAGGCTCGGCCCCGGGATACCAGGTGCTCCACCACTGCACCGCAATGGGGATGATGAACACGGTGGTTGCCGTCCTCCAGTCGGAGAAGTCCGGAAGGAGGCCGAGCTTGCCCTCGACACCGGGGTGGGTGAACAGCCCCACCATCCCGCCGACCTCCGGCTGGGCCAAGGCGTACCAGGCCGCGGCCAGCGACCCGACCATGGCGACGACGAAGAGGAGCAGATCGGTGACCACGACCCCCCACAGGCCTGACGTCGCCGAGTAGAGCGCCGTGACGGTTCCTGCGATGAGGACGACCTCGTATTTCGACGCGCCGAGGAGAACGCCACCGATCTTGATGGCGGCTAGGGTGACCGTCGCCATGATCATGCAGTTGAAGAAGACCCCGAGGTAGATCGCCCGGAATCCCCGGAGGAAGGCTGCCGGCTTGCCCGAGTAGCGCATCTCGTAGAAACCGATGTCCGTCATGATCCCCGATCGCCGCCAAAGCTTCGCGTAGAAGAAGACGGTGCACATACCGGTGATGACGAAGGCCCACCAGAGCCAGTTCTGGCTCACGCCGCCGGTTCGTACCAGGTCGGTGACGAGATTCGGGGTGTCGGTGGAGAACGTGGTCGCCACCATGGACGTGCCCAGGAGCCACCATGGCATCGACCGGCCGCCGAGGAAGAACTCGCCGGTGGCCGATCCGGCGCGTCGGGCGAAGTAGAGCCCGGTCCCCACCGCCAGGATCGCGTAGACGGCCATGACCGTCCAATCGAGGGTGGTCAGCTGCATGGAGGCGCTCCCGTGGAGGTCGACCTGGGCCTCATGGCCGGGGCATCCGGGCCAGGGTGTCGGCGAGGCGCTCGGGATATGCACCGGAGGCGACCCGAACCCGCAGTATCGCCTGCGACCTGTCGCGGTCCGCGGCGTGGGTGACTCCGAACCAGTTGTCCGGTGCACCAAGGACCTTCACCCGAGTCGCGCCGAGTTGGATCTGGGCGTTGACCGTCGTTGAAAGGAAGCACTCGGCCTCTGTGTCGGCTCCCCGATACTCGAGAAACCGCCTGAACTGTCGGTGGAGCAGGTCGATGACCGGCTGCGTGAAGCCCCAGAGGTTCATGGACACCATTTCCTGGCCGGAGAGCTCTACCGGTGCCCCGTCTGTGGTGCGACCGGTGATCCACCCGTCGTTCTTCTGGACGTTCTGAACCTCCGTTACGCGCTCCAGGTGGTCGAGCTTACCCAGGACGCAGACCCCCCGGGCCACGCCGCCGGCGCCGGAGAGGGTGGTCTCGAGGTTGTAGCCTACGAGGGCTGCCTCCGTGGGAATGGGGTCCGACGACAGGAAGTCGTGCAGCAGCTGAAAGGCCCCAGGCCCGTAGAGGTCGTCCGCATTGCACACCCCGAACGGCGCATCCACCACTGCAGCGGCGCAGAGGACGGCGTGGGCGGTCCCCCACGGCTTCACCCTCTCGGGTGGAGCTCGAAAGCCCTCAGGGAGGAGGTCGAGCTCCTGACAGACGAAGTGGGTGGGGAAGGTCGAACCGATGACCCGATCGACATGTCGGCGCACGTCTTCGAGGATCTCGCGCCGAACGACGAACGTCACCGAACCGAACCCCGCTCGGGCAGCGTCGAAGACGTTGAAGTCCATGATGGCTTCACCGCCCGGGCCGAGGGGGTCCAGCTGTTTAAGGCGACCGTACCGGGTGGACAGCCCGGCGGCCAGGACAACGAGAGATGGGGTCAAGGGGACGACGGTGGGTTTCGGGTCGGGGGACGACCGAATCTGCACGAGCGGGACGCCGGATGCGAGGGTTCTGACGGGGTGGCCGCCAGCGGCTCCATTGGTTATTCATATTTCATGCATAAATACACATCCAGGCAGGTCATCCCCATCTCTGAAGGGGTCGCCGGTGGCCCAAGAGCAGGGTCTTCGCGGCCGAAGCGGGTCGTCCTGAAGTTCGGCAGTCGCCTCCTCACCGGTGGGACCGTGCGCCTCGATCCGGCGCGAATGGGCGCCATAGCTCGAGCGGTGGCGGCGGCTGAGGACGTCCAGGTCGTCCTGGTGAGCAGTGGCGCCGTCGCCGCCGGGTTTCCGGCGCTGGGGCTCACCGAGCCACCCAAGACGGTGGCCGACCGTCAGGCCGCGGCTGCCATCGGACAAGGCCGGCTCATGGCAATGTGGTCGGATGCCTTCGCGTCTGTGGGTCTCACGGTAGCTCAGGTCCTCCTCACCAACGACTGCCTCACGGACCGGAAGCGCTACGTCGCCGCCCGTCGCGCCTTTGGCGCGATTCTGGAGGCGGGTGTAGTGCCCATCGTCAACGAGAATGACACGGTCAGCGTCGACGAGATCGTCGTGGGTGACAATGACAATCTGGCTGCGTCGGCGGCGGCGCTGGTCGATGCCGATCTCCTGGCTCTTCTATCCGATGTGCCGGGGGTCCTCACCGCGGACCCGGCAGTCGACCCGACGGCCCGCGTCGTCGAGCGCGCCGAGAGTGCCGAGGACCTCCGCAGGCTTTGCTTCGCCAAGAAGGCCAAAGAGTCCACCGGGGGTATGGTCACCAAGCTCGAGGCGGCGGAGCGCGCCGGACGGTATGGCATCCCCACGGTCATCGCCTCCGGTCTCGACGAGCTGGTCCTTCGAACGGTATCCCGGGGGGAGCCTGCCGGCACCCTTATCATGGCCGAGGACGAGCCCCTGTCTGCCCGCCAGCACTGGATGGCGGTGCAGAAGGGCCTTAGCGGGTCCCTCGTTGTCGACGACGGGGCGGTGCAGGCCATCCGGCGCCGGGCGAGCCTTTTGCCTAGTGGTGTCGTAGGGGTTCAGGGACGTTTCAGGCGCGGGGATCTGGTATCGGTGGTCGACGACCGCGGTGTAGAGCGGGCGAGGGGCATCGTGCGCTTCGACGACCGGGACGTGGAGCGCATCCGTGGACTCCACACGTTGGAAGTGAAGAACCGGCTGGGAACGGATCACAGCCACGTCGTGATGAGGCCCGACCGGATGGTTTTGGTCGGCGAAGAGGAGTAGAAGCATCATGAGTACGATGACCAAGACCGATGTCACCGAGACCATCGTCGCCATGGCACGGGCCGCCCGCCGGTCCGCGCTGGCTCTGGCGCGTTCCACGTCCGGCGAGAGGCGAGCGGCTCTCCACACCATCGCCGATGCCGTCGATGCGGCCTCGCCTGACATCGTAGTCGCCAATGCCATGGATCTGGCCGCTGCCGACGAGGTGGGTATCACCGGAGCCATGCGCAACCGTCTCGAGCTCGACGCCGGGGGTGTGGCGAAGCTCGCCGGCGCCATCCGTGAGGTCGCGGATCAGCCCGACCCGCTCGGGGGCATCGAAGACGTGCAGGTCAGGCCCAACGGCCTCCGCGTAGGGCGGATGCGGATCCCCCTGGGCGTGGTGGCGATGATCTATGAAAGCCGGCCCAACGTCACCGCCGACGCCGCGGCCCTCTGTTTGAAGGCGGGCAACGCCGTGGTGCTTCGCGGTGGGTCCGAAGCCATCCACTCCAACCGTGCGATCGCCGAGGCCATCCGGCGGGGGCTTGCAGCCTCCGCGCTTCCCACGGAGTCCGTCCAGCTCATCGGTGTCACCGACCGGTCGGCCATCGACGTGTTGCTCCAGCAGGAGGAGTGGATCGACCTCGTGATCCCCAGGGGCGGGGAGGGGCTCATCCGAGCCGTCACGGAGAAGAGCCGGATTCCCGTACTTCAGCACTACAAGGGTGTCTGCCACGTCGTCCTCGACGCCACGGCGCCCCTGGAACGGGCCGTGGAGATCGTCCACAACGCCAAGGTCCAGAGGCCCGGTGTGTGCAACGCAGCGGAGACGCTCCTGGTCCATGAAGGGGCAGCCGAGCGGCTGTTGCCCGCCGTCGCGACGAGGCTCTCAGCCGACGGGGTCGAGCTCCGGGGATGCCCTCGAACCAGGGAGATCCTCGCCGAATTCGACGTGGCGCCCGCCACCGATGAGGACTGGGAGGCCGAGTACCTCGACCTCGTTCTCGCCGTCCGGGTCGTCTCGGACCTGGAAGCGGCCATCGCTCACATCGCCAGGTACGGCTCCAACCACACGGAAGCCATCGTCAGTGACGATGACGACAGCATCGATGCCTTCGTCAGCGCCATCCAGTCATCGACGGTGGTCGTGAACGCCAGTACACGCTTCGCCGACGGGGGTGAGCTGGGTCTGGGAGCGGAGATCGGGATCTCCACGTCGAAGCTGCACGCGTACGGGCCCATGGGTGCGAACGAGCTCACGACGCAGAAGTTCGTCGTGGTCGGGCAAGGGCAAGTCAGGCGCTAGGTACGGCAGCCGGCTACCTGCCCACCCCGGCGTACGCCACGCCCGTGAGGTCGGCGATCTCCTTCTTCCAGGTCGTGAGGTCGTCTCGGTTGAAGTCGGCGAGTCGCTCGTGCCCGCACGCCCGAGCCAGGACCTTCATGAGCTCGGTGGTGGCGCCGAACCATCGCTCGAGTCGCCCAGCCGACTCCTCCACGACGAGGCGCTGGCGGAGGTGCTTCTTCTGCGTGGCGATCCCCACTGGGCAGTTGTTCGTGTGGCAGGCCCGCATTCCCAAACAGCCGATGGCCTGGAGGGCGCTGTTGGCCACCGCGACGCCGTCCGCCCCGAGTGCCATCGCCTTCACGAAGTCCGCCTCGGTTCTCAGCCCACCGGTGATGATGAGCGTCACATGTGCGGCATCGAGGCTGTCCAGATGGCGACGCGCCCGGGCCAGCGCCGCCATGGTGGGAATGGAGATGTTCTCCTTGAAGACGTCGGGTGCGGCCCCGGTGGCGCCACCCCTCCCGTCGAGTATGACGTAGTCGCAGCCCACCTCCATGGCGAAGTCCAGATCCCGCTCGATGTGCTGAGCGGACAGCTTGAAGCCGATCGGTATGCCTCCGGAGGCCTCACGGACGGAGTCGGCGACACCCCGGAAGTCGGCCGAGGTCACCAGATCGGGGAAGGTGGGAGGACTCACCGCCGGCGTACCTTCCTCCAGCCCCCTGACCTCGGCGATCTTGCCCACCACCTTCTCCCCCGGCAGATGCCCGCCGGTACCCGTCTTTGCTCCCTGGCCGCCCTTGAAGTGGAAGGCCTGGCAGCGGGCCGCCTTGTCCACGCTCCATCCGAATCGCGCAGAGGCGAGCTCGTAGAAGTAACGGCTGTTCGCCTCCTGCTCTTCGGGAAGCATCCCACCTTCGCCCGAGCAGATCCCCGTTCCTGCCAGCTCCGCGCCACGCGAAAGCGCGATCTTCGCCTCTTCCGAGAGAGCTCCGAAGCTCATGTCGCTCACAAAGAGGGGGATCGCGAGGCGCAGTGGCCTTTCCGCCTGGGGGCCGATGACCAGCTCAGTATCGACGTCGGCATCGTCGGCAAGGGGACGCGTCGCCAGCTGAGCTGTGAGGAGTTGGATGTCACTCCAACGGGGAAGCTCCACGAGGGGCACACCCATGGCCGAGACCGGTCCGTGATGGCCCGTACGCTCCAGCCCATCCCGGGCCAGAGACTGGATGTAGCCGTTGTAGGGCTCTTCGTCGGCGCCGTGGACGTCCTGGTAGGTGCCGAGGTACGCGTCCCGGTCGTAGGGCTGCGGATTATCCTCGGCGAAGGCCTCGACTTCGGATTCATCGACCCACACCGCGTCGGCTTCCAGGTCGACTTCGGCGGTGAAGGCGTGGAGGGCCTCGTCGTTGTTGTACTCGCTGACGCCGGTGTCGTAGCGGTAGTCCCAACCGTGGACACCGCAAATGAGGTTCTCTCCGTCGATGTGGCCGTCGGCGAGCAGGGCCCCGCGATGATGACACCGGCCGTACATCACCGAGACCCGGTCGTCGTGGCGGACCAAGACGAGGTCCACGTTCGCGACGAGAGCGTAAGCGGGCGAGCGGTCTTCGAGCTCGCTCCAGGTCGCGATCTTCACGCGGTTCTTCGAGATCATCGGGAGATTCACGTCGGACTCCAGCGGGGTTTGTACGAGATGGACCCGGCAGGGTAGCCAGACGGAAGGGGTCCCGGCTACCCGACGGAAGCCATCGGCCGGGACCTCCGGCACGTTGTTACAAAAGGCCCGTGAGTCGTTACACACCGAGTACGTCGATCGGTCGACAGAGGATCCGGTAGGCCAACAGTACCCTTCCATCGTGCGGCGGCGAGAACCGCCCCGCGGAACCAAGCGATCGGAGGAACGGATGCTGGAGATACTGGGTGGACTCGTAGTGGCGACTGCGGTGAGTGGGGTTTTGCCCATCGTCAACGCCGAACTGCTCGTCGTGACGGCAGCCGCGGCGCTACCTGCCGTCGGCGTTCCCCTTGTGGCCATCGCGTCGACGGTGGGGCAGATGAGTACGAAGTTCTCGCTCTTCGCCGTCGCCCGTTGGGCCCCGAGCCGGCTGCCGGTGAAAGCTCGTCGTGCCCTCGACCGGGCCGCCCGACCTCTGGAGCAGCGAGACGGGGCGGTGTCGTCACTCGTTTTCGCCAGCGCGGCCACGGGCATCCCGCCCTTCTACGGCGTGAGTCTGGCGGCTGGGGCACTCGGCGTGAAGCCGGTGAGTTTCCTGGCTACCGGCTCCCTCGGTCGCCTGGCT
Source organism: Gemmatimonadota bacterium (assembly GCA_013002885.1). Lineage (GTDB taxonomy): Bacteria > Gemmatimonadota > Gemmatimonadetes > Longimicrobiales > Gaopeijiaceae > UBA2589. The sequence goes on from JABDLS010000090.1 coordinate 28,377, forward strand.
CGGTTCGCCGTCCTCGCATGGCTGGGACAGCGGGTCGGGTCGGAGGCTCTCGAGATGTTCGCCGGTGTCATTCCCGCCGTGGTTGGAGGGTGACGCCGTGAAGATCGAACTGCTCGTTGGCGCTGATGAGTTCTGGGAGCGCATGCGTGAGGATCTCGTCGGCGCTCGTGACTCGGCCTACATCCAGACCTTCTCCTTCGAAGGCGATCGGGTGGGCATCAGATTGGGCCGTGCCCTCCGCGATTCGACGGCCAAGGACCGTCGTCTCCTCGTGGACAGCTACAGTCGCCTCTACCACAGCGACCGGGTCATTCCTGGCCCTTCGTGGAGAGATCGGAGCCTGCGTCGAGAGGTGAAGCTGACCCACCGCTGGATCGCGCGACTCCGGGAGGACGAGGTGGGTGTCCGCTTCGGCAACCCTCTCGGCCCGTCGCCCCTTCGCCTGGTGCGGCGGAGCCACAAGAAACTGGCGGCCTTCGATGGCCGCGTGGTCTACCTGGGCGGGATCAACTTCTCCGACCACAACTTCGCGTGGCACGACATGATGCTGCGCGTCGAGTCGCCGGAGCTGGCTGAGCTGGCCGCCGAAGACTTCCGCTCGTCGTGGGAGGGTCGCCCGACGGCCTTCGATCGGGAGGTCGGGTCGCTTCGACTCATCTCTCTCAACGGGCGCGGCAACCGTGCCGGCTTCCAACCCGTCATCGAAGCCATCGACCAGGCGCGATATACGATTGACGTGGTGAGCGCCTACCTGTCCCACCCCTTCACCGACTTCCTCGCTCGCGCCCGACGCAGGGGCGTACGGGTGCGGGTCCTCATGCCCGGCGAGAACAACAAGTCCAACCTCGCCCGTCACATCCTGGAGAGAGCGGTGCGCGGGGGCTTCGAGGTACTTCGGTACCCGGGTGGCATGAGCCACATGAAGGCGATGACCGTCGACGGAGAGCTCCTCGTCATGGGCTCCAGCAACTTCGACTTCATGAGTTACCACATCCTCGAAGAGCATGTGGTCATGACACGCGATCGGGCTCTCGTGGATGCCTACATGGACCGGGTGTGGAGACCCGACGCGGCTTCCGCCCACGTCGAGCCCGTGCGCTCGAGCATCGGCACCCGTCTCGGCGACCTGGCGGTGCGCATCGGCGCCGCCGTCGCCTCCTCACTCGCTTTGACTCAAGGAGAAACGACATGAGAACGCATACGACATATCGACGCCCGACCGCTGAACGCCGCGGCGTCACGATCCTCTTCACCGCGGCACTGGCCGCTGTGGGCGGAGCCTCGCCGGCGAGCACGACACCGGCTGCCGCCCAGGAGGTGACCGTGTACGGCGTGGCGGCCGTGGGGGGCGCGGCCGGCCGGCTGGCCCGGCCCGACAAGCCCGCCTGGGTGGTGGGCGACGTTCCGGATACGGTCTGGATTCTCGTCGAGATGTCGGTGGGTCGTGACGATGAGGACGAAAGCAAGACGATCCTGAGGGAGGCCGAACGCCTCGCGCGTGAGGCCGTGGTCGGAAACGAGGACAACATCGGGCGCCGCTTCGCGCTGGCCGCGGTGCTGGGCATGCGTACGGACATCGAGGGAGGGCGAACGAAGGTGGGCGTCGCTTCCGACCTCCACGACGAGCTCGGTGTCGTCCTCGAGCTGGATCCAGAGCACACACGGGCCAGGTACATGATGGGCCGCCTCCACGCCGGCGTGCGGCGGATGGGCGGTGTCACCCGCTGGCTAGCCACCAACCTCCTCGGAGGCTCGACGCTCAAGCAGGCAACGTGGGAAGAGGCCGAGCGGCACCTGGCGTTCGCCGAGGAGCACGCTCCAGAGGTGCCGGACCACCACCTTCAGCTCGCCCGGCTCTACGTCGATACTGGCCGTCCGGACCTCGCCGAACGAGAGACCCGTCACGTTCTGAAGATGTCGGCCCGTTCTCCATTGGAGCGAGTGGCCCTGTCCGAGGCCGAGGAGTTGGCCTCGGAGCTGGGGCTGGCGAGTCGCTGACTACACGACGTGTGCAAGGGGAGGAGAGGAAATGGTAGGAGTGGCGGTGGTGTTGGGACCGGCAGGAGCCGACGAGTCCGGTGGCGGTGAAGGGCGGATGGATGGGACGCCGAGCCGAAACTTCACCGTCATTGGCTTCGTCGGGTCGGAAGGAGCGGCCGCCTGGGTGGCGGCGAAGGGGAACCTCGGAGGTCACAGGGGTCGTATAGGACCATGGAAGAGATCCGAATTCCCAACGAGGCGACCTATTCACCGGTCTCTCTGACCGACCTCATCGCCACTGCCCCACTCGCGTCCCGATTGCTGCTGGGCGCGACCCTGCCCGGCAGGGTCCTCAGTGCTGCGGCTCTGGGCATGTACGCAGGCAGCGCCCTCAAAGATTGGGTACAGAGGCGGGACGTACGCTGGATCGACTTCCAGCAGGAGTTCGGCTGCGACGTGAAGACCCTCACGGTCATGCCCGAGGCCGCCCGCCGAGAGGACATCGAACGGGTCGGTCGACGCCTCGAGGGGGGCTACACCGACGAGCGCATTCCGCGAAAAGAACTGGCGGTGTCGGTGAACGGGCACCTCACAGAGTTCATCGCGGAGATTACCGGCCAGCGGGTCCATACCAGTTCGGAAGTACGGGACTTCACCCTCGCGAAGCTTGTCTTCCCCTTCGCCATGGGGGTCTGCGACGTCATTTCCGGCGACGTCGCGCTCTTCCGGGACACCGGGATCTTCGAGCCCCATATCGTCTGCCACGAGTTCGTACATCGGAAGGGGTACTGGAAGGAGCTGCACGCTCAGGCCATCTCGTACATGGCGCTGATGAGATCCGGCGATCCCGTCCTGGTCCAGGCGGCTCTGGCCGAACGGCTCCACCGCCAACTCAAGGTCATGGCGGGGGACGATCACCAGGCGTACCACGACATGGTCGACCAATTGGCCCTCCGTCAGGAGCTCGCCGACCAGCTTCACCAGCTCCGCCCCGACCCCGGCGTATACGAGAGCTCGGTCTCGGTGGTCATGAAGAAGCTTTACGACGAGCGGATGAAGCTCACCGGCCAAAACGGGCTATCCGACTACGACGAGGGCTTTACGAACTTCTTGTGGACCTTCTCGCAGAGCGCATCCGCGCGTCAGGAGAAAAGGCTCGTCGCGGTCTGATCAAAACAGCTCCATCTGTGGACCCGGCTCGGGTGCCGGCACACGGAAAGCCTCGGCCGACAATCGAGGACGGCGGTCGAGGCCGTACCGATCGCGGTGCACTCTGAAGAGGGAGCGCAGCTGGTCCGCCCATGGGCCCGACCCTCTCCCTCTGAGGGTGAAATCTCCGTCGTAGAGCTTCCCACCCCTCATCTCACGAACGCGGTTCAGGACCTTGTCCCGACGGTCGGGGAAGTGGCGCCCCAGCCAATCGGAGAAGATGTCTTTCACTCCGTGCGGTAGCCGCAGCAAGATGTAGGATGCGAAAGTCGCCCCCGCGTCGGCCGATGCTTCAAGGATCTCGGGCATCTCGTGATCGGTGAGTCCCGGCACCACAGGCGCCACGTTCACACCTACCGGGATTCCCGCGTCGGCCAGGACCCTGATGGCGCCCAGGCGGCGTGCAGGGCTCGAAGCCCGCGGCTCCATCGAGCGGTGCACATCGTTGCGGAGTGAGGTTACGGAAAGCACCACGGCGATGGCTCTGTGCCTGGCGAGTTCCTGCAGGATGTCTATGTCACGGGTCACGAGGTAGCTCTTGGTGACAATGGCTACGGGGTTTCTGAACTCGGCCAGTACCTCCAGACACCTCCTCGTGATACGGAGCCTGCGCTCCGCCGGCTGATAGGCATCGGTGGCTCCACTGACCCCGATGACCTGCGGGCTCCACCTCCGGGCCGATAGCTCCTTTCGCAGAAGTTGGGGCGCCTTCCGCTTCACCAGGATGCGCGTTTCGAAGTCGAGTCCCGCCGAGTAGCCCAGGTACTCGTGCATAGGGCGGGCGTAGCAGTAGGAGCAGCCGTGGCTACAACCGCGGTACGGGTTGAGACCCACGGAGAACCCGACGTCCGGTGAATCGTTCTTCGCCAGGATCGTCCGTGTGGCGTCTTCGAGTAGGATGGTCTCGGGAGCCGGGTCGTCGGGATCGACCCAGCCCGAACGGTCCACATGAAGTCGTTCGAAGCGGTTGGGTGGATTCCCACTCGCTCCTCTACCGCGAATGGTGGGAAGGGCAAGGTGCTGCATAGGCGTTGTTCCTCTCTCCGCGAGGACCCTCCGGCAACCGAACAAATACCGAAATAAGGTACGGGAGTTGGCGCAAGAGGGGAAGTCCGGGTGCGGGTGCCTCTCGAGCGCCGTGGAAGGAGCCGCCCTCCCGGGCACGAAAACTCGCGCCCGGTCCGCTTGGTTGACGGGCCGGGCGCGATGCAGGGACGGTGGCCCCTCGCAGTCGGGGGGCTCACTCCCCCGTGGAGCGTCGGGGTCGGACGCCCTCAGGCCTTCTGGATGTCGTAGCAGAGCCGCCAGTCGGTGAGGTTCTCCGGGTCTCCCGTCCCCTCGTCGGTGGGCTGGTGGCGCCCGATCCAGGACGAGGGATCTCCGGTGAACTCCTTCCGGTACGTCTCCAACTCGTCGTTCTTGGAGAGCATGTCGAGCTCTTCACCCGAGATCTCCACGACCAGGTCCGATCCCGCCGGGCCCTTGTAGAGCGTCAAATCGATCTTGTCGACGATGTTCCGCGCCGGATTCTCGGAAATCCTCCAGTACCCGTCACCGCCAGGGAACGCCAACTCGTGGGTCTGACCCGCCGTGGTGATCTTCGAGAGGAATCGGAATTCACCCTCCTCGTCCAAGTCGTGACTGTCCAGGATCTGGATCCATCGGAGGATGACTTCGATCTCGCCGCCGTTGTCGGACATGCTCACTCCGTTTCCACTGAAGATTTCGATGATCGGTGTAATAGAAGCCGATGGCTCGGCGAGTCAAGTAAGGTGGAGCCTGAGGGTCAGGCCAGCTCGATGTCGTAGCAGACACGCCAGTCCGAAAGGTTCTCGGGGTCGCCGGAGCCTTCGTCCGTGGGCTGGTGGCGACCGATCCACGAAGTCGGATCGCCCGAGTAGGTCCGGCGATAGTCCTCCAATTCGTCATTGGGCGTCAGATCGTCGAGCTCGGTGCCGAAGAGCTCAACGACCAGATCGTCGCCGTGGGGACCCTCGAAGAGGACCTTGTCGATCTTGTCGACCTTGTTGCGCCGAGGGTGGTCGGAGATGGACCAATAGCCCTGTTCCGGGAACTTCAATTCATGGGACTGGCCGTCCGTCGTGACCTTCGAGCGGAACTGGAACTCACCCTCGTCGTCCCACATCGCTTCCTTGTTGTCCTTGATCTGGATCCAGCGAAGGATCACCCGGATTTGACCGGCGTTCTCGGACATTCTGGCTCCTGTATTCTTCTAGCAAGCGTGACGCCGCGTAATAGGGGCGCTCCGCAAGGCAAGGTCAAGGGTGTCGTGGGGGTGCTGGACGGCGCGGTTCAGCCCCTCCTGATCTCCGCCTCAAGGGCGAGCTGACTGCCCTCGGAAGCGACGATCTATCGAACGGGAAGCGTTACCGAGAGCTGGTGGGTCAACACGCGGGCGTCCTGAAGGGTGAGGGGGCCCTCCGGCGCGAGGAGCACATCGCTTGCCAGCGATTCGGGCGACGCCGCGAAGACGGTGGCGGTACCCGGTCGACCGGTTCCGGTCGTGACACGCAGCCCGTAGCGGAGGTCGAGGGCGTCCAGCGAAAGGAGGGCGCCGAACGTCGGTGACCATTCGATCCACGACTCGTCCTGGTCGCGTACCGACTGCTCGACCCAATTCACTTGTTCGAGTTGGTAGTCGTACGAGCGGACCTCGATTCCAGCCTGGAAGGTCAGGTTCTCGAAGGTGTGTGAGAGGCCGCTGCGCATCATGACGTTGGTGAAGAAGAAGTCGTTTTCGATGGACCGATCACCCTCGGACAGCCGACCCTGGGACGCTGTGACATCGGCGGTGTCTGCCTCCTGCCACGTCGTGCTCCAGATGGGCTGGACGGCTACCTCCAGGGCGAAGGTGCTTTCCTCTTCGGTGAGGGAGAATCCGACACCGAGCTCGTACGCCCATGTCTCGCCGGGGTCACGAGGGATGTTCTGGATGCTGTAGTTCGGGATCTTCGGATGGGTCTTCCGGTTCACCGCACCCGAGACGCCCACCCGCCAACCCTCGGTTTCGAGGTCGTGGTCCCACCCGATCTGGGCGGCCCAGGTTCGAGTCTTGTCCTCGTTGGCCTCGACGCGTCGCTCCGTGATGGGTACTTGAAGGGAGTCATCCCACCTCCAGTCCGTGAACGTGACGTCGTGCTCCATGGACACGCGGTTGTGGGCGAAGAGCAGGGAGACCCTGTCGCCGTCGGTGTCGCGCACTGCCCCCAGGCGCACATCGCCGATGGTGCCGGACTGGTCGATCCGATCGGCGCCGGCGTACAGGAGGTCCACACCGTCCATGGCGTCCAGAGACGCCGCCGATACGCCCAGGCCCACCGACCAGGGGCTCTCGCCGACCCGACGGCCGAGGTAGGCCGAAACGTACAGGTTGCGTCCGAAGGTCTCCGACAGAGTCCGGCTCGGGCCGCAGCAGCCGAAGCAGCATATGTCGATGGCCGGCTCGGTGAAGAAGATCTGAGCTCCATCGGTGTTCTCGATCTGCTGCAGGGCGAGGGACGCCCCGCCGAACCATTCTGAGCCCACGAACATGCCCGCCACGGGGAACGACCGTCCGGCTCCCCTCTGCTCCGAGATCAAGTAGAACGTCGGGGAGCCGATGAAAGCGGTGGTCGCGCGGCCCCCTTTGGCCGGCTGGCTCCACGGGTCACCTATCGTGTCGTCGACGGCGTAGGAAACACTTCCCATCCCCATCGTCTGTGACGGGAGCAGACGAAACTGATCGCCCGACGCGACGGGCACAGTCCGGAGAGGAATCAGCTGTCCAGCGGCCGGACTGGCCAGCGCTGGGCCTGCGGCCAGTGCCGCCGCGAATGCCACGGCGGTGCGGAGGGCACGAAGGGTGGAGCGAAGCGAACGAGGGGTGGCCATCTTGGGTCCTCCGGGGGTTCGACGGATGATCGACGTGCACCCGTAGAACGATCGGGACGGCCACTCCGTGACGAGACGCGACGGGTGAGTGCCCCTTCCTCGACCAGCCCTTCCGAGGACTCAGAACGAGAAGGCGATCCCGAGAACAGGGAGGATGGGGCGCTCAGCCAGAGGTGTCACCGAGTCGGGACGCCAGGGCTGATAGGCGTAGAAGAGCGCGTCACGTCGGTCGAGAGCGTTCAAGAGCCGGAGATACGGTCGGACGCGCCAATCTCCACCCCTCCACCCCGGCTCGAAGACCGCATGGACCTCGAGGTCGATGCGGACAAAGGATTCATCCAGCTGAGGAAGTGGAGCGCGAGGCGCCGTGTCGGCGAGAGTTTCTCCTCCAGGAAGTGCCGGGGAAGCGAGTTCTTCCGTGGCCGATCCGAAGGGTATGCTCGTCGAGGGTAGTCCGGCCCCATACGCCAGACGCCCCTCACCGCGGATCCGTCCCCACAGCGGACCTGAGATGCCGGCGCTGAGGAGGTGACGACCGGCGAAGTCGGTGCTGGCTCCGGAGAAGTCCGTCGGTGACCAGAACCAGGAAAGCCCGTATCCGATCCAGACGGCGCCTTCATCGCCGGCGTTGAGGACGCGGATGTCGAGCCCGGAGCTCCGGACACCGTCGTCCACTGCGCCGGCCAGTCCCTCGAACCGCTTCCAGAACCCCTGGACTCCCAGACTCACAGAAGCCCCGAGGCGCTGATCCAGCGACACCACCACATGGTCGGCTGTGGCCACAGGCAGAAGCTCGTCGGGGGTCGTCCGGTCGTTGGCGAAGGCCTCCAGGGTCTCGTCCACACGACTGTCGGGGGTCCGGGTCACCTGATGGTACCGACCGACCGCCACAGAGAGGACGGCCTCGGGACTCAGCTCCCACATGAGCGCCGCCCGAGGCGACAGCCGTGGCGACGACCCGGAATACCCGTCGGCGCGCAGACCGAAGCGCCCCGTCAGCGCGGGGCCAAGCCTACGGGTCGTCTCGAGGAATACGCCTGCGGCGAGCGTACTTCCGGCGCTCCGCGACTCCTGGCTGTCATCGAGGCTCTCGGCATGGAAGGAGGCCTCGAGGAATTCCGCGGAGGCCCCCGTGCGCCACGCCGCCCCCGGGCTGCCCCAAGCGACGTCGGCGTCGACCCTACGGCGCTCGCTGAAAGCGGAGGCGAGGATAGGGCTCGGGTCGGGCTCCGAAGACGTGGCCGTGGGTTGGAGAGGAAGCGTCGCGTGGTAACGGCTGCCCCCGGCCGAGATCCGTAGATCGGCCCGTCCGATTCGGCCTTCGTAGGCCGCCGACGCTGCCTCGTTGCTCCACTCGGCGTCGGACCTGCCGGTACCGAAGTCCAGCCGCACGGATTCCCCGTTCTGGAACCCTGTGGCCCGGAGCCTGTGGCCCTCGGCCGGCTCTGCGTCGGCCCTCAGAAGCAGGTCTCCGTACCCGTACGGTCGTTCTCCACCCAGCGGGGTTCGTCCCAGGTCGTGGAGCGTTCGGGCCGACGCAAGCAGGCCCGCCTTGGAGCCGAGGGGGATCTCGGCTGCCGTAGACGCGGAAAGAAGGTCGACCGCGCCGGTGACCCGGACGCGATCCCGACGAGGGGAGCGGGTTCGCAAGTCCAGGATATGGGTGAGGCCCCCGTCGTAGCGTGCTGGCGCCCCGCCGACGTGGAGGTCGGCACCGCCCAGAACGGTAGGTTCGAAGCTCCGGAGTAGTCCCGCCACGTGGAACGGGGTGTAGACCGGAACCCCGTCCAGAAGGACGAGCTTCAGATCTGTGGTGCTCCCGCGCATGAACAGGACGTCCGTCGGATCTGAAGGGTCGTAGCCCGGTAGGTTCTGCACCGCGTCGGCGATCCCCGACTCCCCCAGCGACGGAGAGATCTCGAGGAGCTTCACCTCGAGTTCCGGATCCGTCGAGAGGCCGAGCCCCTCGGCAGACGATGCCGCGCCCAGGCCAGCCAGCGCCTGGGCGACCCGGGAACTCACGTCGATGCCCTCCACCGAGATGGGAGTGGCAGTGAGCTCCAGGTCGACTCGAAGCGTCCGACCGGCGGTGGCGCGCACCGTCATGCTCACCGCGCGGTGCCCCGGGTGCGCTACCCGGACGGCCAGCTGACCGGGTGGCAACCCTTCGGCGAGGTACCGTCCCTCATCGTCGGTTTCCACGAGGAACCGTCGATGAGGCGTTCGGATGTCGACGAAGGCTCCCGCCAGCGGACGCACGCGGTCGGCGAACCTTCCCCGCACGCTGCCGGTCAACGTGGCCATAGCCGAGTCGCCAGGGGCGACAGGACCAGCAAGCGTCCCGGACGCGCTCTGTGCACGCACATCGCCTGAGATGGCAAGTACGACGAGGAGCCCGGCCAGGGGAGCCACCACGGTCCTTCGGTTCATCGCTGTCCTACGGTGAAGACGATCCCACTCGGATCGCTGGACAGGACGTCACCCTGGACGACCAACCCACCGTCCACCCGCTGCAGAATCATACGTCCGTTGACCTCGACGATGATCGGCTCGTTGCCCGCCGGGACGTCGATCCGGACATCTCCGGGTCCCAGGTCGACCCCTACACGTCCGTCCGAGACCTGATAGCGGGAGTCGGCACCTGCTTCGACCGTCAGCCTGTCTCCGTCCACCCACCGCACCTCTACGCGCTGTCCCATCGCCGCAGTAGTCAAGGCGATGGAGAGCCCACCCGTCGGTACCGCGAGCTCGACACCTTCCGTGGCAGCGGGCTCCCCGTCCGCCGTCGTCTCCACGGTGCTGCGGCCGGGGACGTCGTCGCCGGCAAGCCACCCCCGCAGCGGTGAATTCGGGAGGGCATAGACGGCGCCGGAGGCCAGCGCCACCAGGAGAGCGGCGCGGCCGAGCGACCCGTACACGCCGGGAACGCGAGGCCTCGGCGCTTCGCGACGCTCATCCAGGCGTCTCCGCACTGCGGCTTTGGCGGCATCGACGTCAATGGGAGGCCCGTCGTCCAGAGCGCGGAGGGACCTAGCTACAGCGTCAGCCCGCCCCTGGGCCGCAGCTAGCGCGGAGGTGCACGACGCACACCGGTCTAGATGCTCGTGGGCATCGGCGTCCACCAGCCCGTGGTCGCGGATGGTCAGGATGGTGCCTTCGTCCAGGTGGGTCATGCCGCCTCTCCCGACACGCAGGCCTCTTCGAAACGGGCCTCAGCCCTGGCCAGCAACGTCCCGATGGAGGTCGCTGCGACGCCCACCGATTCGGCGATTTCCTTGTAGCTGAACCCCGAGTATCGCATCAAAAGGATCTCCCGATCTCTTGTGGCGAGGGTGTCGAGTGCCGCAAGAGCGCGGGCCCGATCCTCACTACGTTCGAGGCTCCGGTCGGGGGATTCGCCCGTGGTCGGCTCGACCGGGTTCTCCTCCAAGAGCCTTCTTCGATTCGTTTCGACCCGATACCGGTCCCGCACCAGATGCGTCGCCGTGGTGAAGAGCCAGGCCCTGAGGCCGTCTGCCGTGCCTTCGATACCGTGATCGAAGAGGCGCACGAAACTCTCCTGGGCCACATCCTCCGCCGCGTCCGGATCTCCGGTTAGTCGGCGGCAGTAGCGGACCAGTCCAGGATAGTGCGCTTCGAACGTCGTATCGAAGTCCACGAAGTGGCAGCTGCCTCGTCCTGCTCGTTCGTCCTTGCCTACGTCGGCATGTTACACCGCCGTGAGCCGGTTGGGTCGATGAGTAAACGAGCGAGGGCTATCGGGTGTGACGTCCCGACGAGTGGTCAGACCGGGAGGACACGCTCGATGGCTCGGGCCCACGTGCGGTACGTGGCGAGGATCACGGCGAACGCCACGGCAGTACCCACCCCGCTGCGCGGCGCGTACGAGGTGAAGATCGCGCCCGTGAAAAGGGCCTCGAGTCCGGCGGCCAGCATGAGGCCAAATGTCAGCATGATGGTGAGTGTCGCTGCTCGCCGGACGAGCCGTGATGGATCACGGTGTTCACCGTGTATGACGGACATAGCCAGTCCCACGAAGAACCCGATGGTGCCGCCGTCGAGGACGATGGGTCGCCAGGCAATGTCGGGCTCCGGAAAGCCGGTCACGGCGACGAGGATGTTGGCGCCGATGAGCACCGCCAAGGACCCGATGAGGATCGTCAGCGCCACCACGATCCACATGAGAGCGTCCCGATCTCCCTCCGTGGACATTCGCCAGGCCCGATGGAGGTGCATCACAACGAGGCCCGCCGCGGCGAGACGGACCGCATCCATGGCCGGGCTGAGCCCGGCGTCACTCAGTTCGCCGCCGGATGTCAGGATCGTCCCCCACAACGCTGCAAGGACGATTGCCCCGGCGGCCCATGGCGTCCAGGGCCGCCGCATGAACACCCCGATGTAGTGGAATGGCATGAGGACGGTGGGTTGGGTGCTCCAGGGGCGGAGCTCCTCATCGGTGAGGCTGCGAGGAAAGATGGAGGTGAACCGAATGAGGGCGGCGAGTCCCATGACCTCCACCAGGAGGAAGTGTGCCTCGAAGATCTCTCGCTCGAGACCTGGCGTTACAGGCCGAAGCAGCCGCGTCACCCCCGGGTACGCCATGAGGTAGCTCCATGAGCCCAAGGCGAGGGCGAGTGCCAGGGATGCCCTCGCGCGACGCCCTTCGTGCAACGACAGGAGGACGGCGAGGATGGAGCACACCACGGAGACGACGGCGTGTGCCGCCAGGACCAGCACCGTGTCCGGGTTGACGGTGCGGGCTAGCGCCGCCGTGAGGCCCAGGGACTGCCACCACAGGGCATCGAGGTAGGCCAGCTGGCCGGCAGTCCCCGCCACCGCCAGGAGAATGACCACGACACGCAGACTGATCGACAGGGCGGTCATCCTGGCTCGGGTTCTCCGGTGGCGATTGGCGTCGACGCTCAATAGTGCCGTAGCAAGTGTCGTCGCGACAGGGTTTTGAGGTCCCCCTTTCGGCGCCGAACGGATGAGTAGAGCGGTCGTTTGCTTGCGCCGACTTGGCCAGTTCGGTCGCGCTTCAAAGCCTGAGGGGCCAGATTGGCGCGCCCTCTCGGGCCGGCCGGTAGCCCGCACGGTCGCCCTCTGATCCGGAGCCGAAGCACCGTCCATGAAGCTCAATCAAGCCGTCAAACGCCGTCTCACCCTCCCCCTGGTCTCCCTTCTCGTTGTTCCGCTCCTGGCATGGGGCGCGACTCCGTCGGCCGCCGAGGCTCAGGAGGCCCGGGCGCGGTGGGAGCGCATGTGCCAGATCCGGGCCGAGAAGTTCGACCTCGTCCTCCCTCAGGCGATGTCTGAGAACGACCTCGACATGTGGATCGTAGTCATGCGTGAGGGACTCCTGGATCCGCTCTGGGAAGCCCTCGGTCGTGGCTATGTCGGAGACTGGGCCTACTACGTGTTCACCCGGCAGGGAGATCGTGCCGAACGGGCCGCTCTGGGCGTGGGCGGATATCGCCTCGAGGAGTGCGGTGTGTACGACTACTTCGGCAGCGCCAGTGAGTTGGCGACCTTCGTCGCTGAGCGTGACCCCGGGCGGATCGGGGTGAACATGGCCGAGTCCATCGGTGGGGCGGATGGGCTCTCGCACACCTCGTACCTCCACCTCCAGGAGACCCTCGGGCGGTACGCAGAGCGCCTGGTTTCGGCGGAGCGCTTCGTTTCCGACTTCCGAGCGACCCGCACCGCTATCGAGATCGCCACCTTCGCCGAGGCCGGCGAGATCAGTCGGGAGATCGCCGAGAGGGCGTTCTCCAACGAGGTGATCACTCCTGGGGTCACGACGCTGGAGGATGTGGCGTGGTGGATGTCCGACGAGCAATTGAGGCGAGGCCTCGGCTCGTCCTTCGACATGCCCTCGGTCTATATCACGGGGCCGGAGGGCATTGAAGCCACGTCCAGCGATCGGATCATCCAGAGGGGAGATCTTCTCATGCTCGATTGGGGCGTGGGCTTCCTCGACTTCTATACGGACATGAAGCGCGTGGCGTACGTCCTCCGTGAGGGCGAGACCGAACCGCCACCGGGGATCCGCCACGCGTACGAACGCGCCCTTCAGGTCCGCGATATCATGAAGCGGACCATCAAGCCGGCCCCCACGGCTCAGGCGGCGGTGGACGAGCTATGGGCCGCCATCGTCTCGGCCGGCTTCAATCGCATCGAGTTCAACCAGCCCACCGACGACCCCGAGGTCACCGACGTGGTCATCGGTCCGCACTCCGTGGGGAACTGGGGCCATGGACTGGGGCCTTCCCTCGCCTTCTTCAACCCCACGCGGCTCACCTACGAGCTTCGGCCCACCACCCTCATCTCCATCGAGCTATTCGCGTTCACGGCGAACCCCGAGTGGGACAACGCCAAGATCCGGATTCCGTTGGAGGACGACGCCGTCGTCACAGAGCGGGGCGTCGAGTGGCTGTATCCGGTGGCCGACCGGATTCTCGTCATCAAGTAGCGGAAGGGGAGCCCCTGGTATTCATGAATCCTCTCTTCGACGGCGTCGAGGCCCTCACCTTCGACTGTTACGGCACCATAGTCGATTGGGAGTCGGGCATTCTCCAAGCGGCTCGTGAATTGCTTGCCCTGGGCCAGGCGACCGCGGCGCGGGAGGGCCGTGGAGGGCATGACGGCGCCGCGGAACTGATATCGAACGAAGAGCTGTTGGAGATGTTCGGCCGACTGGAGTCGAAAGCCGAGCGCCCTCCCTTTCGGCGTTACAGGGCGGTCCTCACGGAGGTGGCCACCCGTATGGGGAAAGCCGTGGACCGGCCCGTATCCGAGGAAGCCGCGTCCCGCTTCGCGGCGTCGGTCCCGAAGTGGCCGCCCTTCCCCGATTCCAGGGACGCCCTGGGCCGCCTCGCCGAGCGGTATCGACTCGCCATCGTCTCGAACGTCGACGACGACCTCTTCCGTGGCACGGCCGATCGACTCGGCATCGACTTCGACGAGATCGTCACGGCTCAGCAGGTCGGCCGATACAAGCCCGAGGTCGAGCATTTCCACGAAGTGCTCCGGCGATTGAAGCTCCCTCAGGACCGGATCGTCCACGTCGCCCAGAGCCTCTACCACGACGTAGCCCCCGCCAAGGCCCTGGGCTTCACCTGCGCATGGGTCGATCGACGCAAGGGGCGCTCCGGCCCGGGTGCTACCCCTCCCGCCGAGGCCACACCGGACCTCGTCGTACCGGACCTCGCCGCTCTGGCCCGTGAGGCGGTGGGGTGATGGTTTCCCAGACGGAATGCCGAGGGGCCGCCAGGAGAAACCAGAGGCTTCGTTGAGCCGGTAGATAACCCTCGCAGGGCGGCAGGCGAGGCTTTACACTTCCGACGACCTGCGCCTCCTTCTGGAAGCGGTGGAAGTTTCTCTGACGCGTGCGTTCATGCGATTCGCCTATATCGATTCGAACGGCAACGAAGTCCCCATTCCCAGCGTCGATGCCCTGGCGCTGCGTATCGAGCTCGGCGCCATTATAGAGAACACCCAGCTCTACGATGCCCAAGCGGACGAATGGGGTCCGGCCCATACGCACGAGATCTTCCACACCCTCTCCAGGGACGCCGCAGCCGGCGACGATTTCGTTGCGCCTCCGCCGGTGGCTCCGCCACCGGTCGCTCCCGCCAGCCGTAGCGATCCATCGTTGGAGGAGGCTGGGGGTGCAACGGCCGAGGACGGTCGCCCGCCAGCCCATCCGACGGATGGGGACGTGCGTGAGGCCCTCTCGCCGGCGGGCGACCATGAGACAGAGGCCTTGGAGCCACCCCCTGCCGAGGAAGCCCCGGAGGAGGAAGAAGAAGATGATGGCAGCTTCGGGCTGACCCTCGCGGACGCCCCCGAGGAAGACGAAGCCGAGGTTGCATTCGATGCCGGCGACGAAACGGATCTGGGATTGACCCTCGCCGACGAACCGCCCGTGGCGGACGACCTCGACCTCGAGACGCCCCCTGTCGGAGAGGAGGCGATGGATCTTTCTGCCCCTGTAGGCGAGGCGGGGGGTGATGACGCCGTGTTCGACTTCGGAGGGATGGAAGGCGGACTCGAACTCGAGGAGACCTTCGAGGCGCCGGCTGAGGAGGCCATGGACCTGTCGGCTTCGGTTGGCGGTGGTGATGATCTGGCAGGGGGAATGGACCTGGAGACGTCGATGGAGTTCGACACCGGTGGCTTCGACACCGGTGGCTTCGACGTCGGAGGGGACGAATCGTCCATGGACCTCGAGGCGCCCATGTCGGAGTTCAGTCCAGACGAGCCACCGTCGTGGATGGAGGAGGAAGAGGCTGCCTCCGAAGGGGTGCTCGACTTCTCTTCGGTCAGCGCAGCCACCGAGGAGGCCGGCGAGGGCGAGGTGCCCCTGAGGGATCGACGCACCCCCCGGAACAAGCCGTCACCGCCGAAGCACCGCAAGCAGAGAAATCTGGCTCTACCCATCGTCCTCGGGGTGCTCGTGCTCTCGGTCGGTCTGGGTGGCTACGCAGCATGGCCGTTGATCAGCGAGCGGCTGTCGTCCGGGGGAGAGCCTGAGGTGCCGGAGGTCTATCTGCCTCCGCTGTCGGACGAGCTCATGCCGGTCATGCGAGACGCGTCGGCCGACGCATTGGCGGCGGTCTTCGAGGAGGCCAGGAGCGCCTGGGCCCAGACGAGTCCCGTCGGAGAGCCGCCCTCGGAGTGGCTGGAGGGGATCTACCTGGCCAACGCCGGTGATTATTCTGCGGTCGAGGGCTTCTGGAGCGGCATGGCGGATTTCGTGGATCGGGTTCGGGGCATCAACCTGGCCTCCTTCGACGCCGCCCTGACAGCCGAACTCCAGGCCCGGGCCATGGTCGCAGACCAGATGGACGCCGTCCGGGAGAGGGCGGACTCGGGATTCGTAGCGGCGACGCCGGAGAGGACCGCCGTTTTCGACCGCTTCGACGCTCTGGTGGAAGCGTCGCTGGCACTTCACGCCTTCCTCGTCGCGAACCAGGATCAGATCGAATACGCCCCCGCTGCTGCGGTCACCACGGATCCTGTTCTCGAGGTCAACCCGGCCACCCCAGCCATCCGCGAAGCCATGGAGAACCTCCTCGACGACGTCCTCGCCTCCCTTACCGACCTGGAAGCGCTGGGAGGAGCTGACGGAGTCACCGCCGAGGGACTCCGTTCGGCCCTGCGCGTGAGAATCCAGGAGGCGGGCGTTCGGTAGGGCCTCCCGTCAGGATCCGGGCTGTAGGGTTCCGGCACCCTCCCTCAGGTTCCCGGCGGTGGAGGCGCCGCAGCCCCCTCGGTGATGGTTCGTCTCGACCCGAGGTCGTAGACATCGCCCGGGGAGAGCCAGCGCAAGGGAATGAGTGTCAGCGGGTCGGTGATGTCGTAGATGGCGACCCGATTCCCGATGACGCGGGCGACGTCTCCCGCCACCACGAGGGCGGCGCCTTCATTCAGTCCGATGCCGAGGAGTTGCGGTTCGCGGCGGAGGACCTCGAACATCTCGTTTTCCCGGCCCCGCTGCAGGAGATGCTGGTCCAGAGCCACGTTCCGGAGGAATCCGAATCCTTCGGCGCGCTCCGTGGCGATGATCTCTCCGTTGAACTCTCCGCCTCGGAGGAGAAAGGACGCCAAGGCCGAGGCACCTGCCGAATTGCCCCCGATGACTCCGCCCCGTTCGAGGAGCTTGTCGAGCTCATGGTGGGTCTCGGTGCCTAAATAGACGTCCACCAGCCGCCACTGGTGCCCGCCCGAGAACCAGACGCCCGTAGCGCGTTCGAGGGGGGCCGCGAAGGCTTCGAGATCAGCCACGGATCGGCTGCGAGTGTGGAGCACCTCGAGGTGCATTGCTCCGGCCTCCCTCAGCCGCTCGATGGCCGTCCACCCGTCGTGGGAGCCATACTCGGTGCCCGCCGTGGGGATCAAGACGATGTGAGCGTCAGGCCCGCCGGAAAGCTCCACGAAGCGCTCATAGACCAGAGGATCGAGTCGCCCCCCACCTCCGGCCACGATCGCGCCACGAGTCGGTCCGACGCACGGGCGCTCGCACGCCTGGGCCGCAGATGGATGGTCGGCGCCCGAAATGGCCAACCCGGCGACGAGCGTCACCAGGGAAGCGATTCGGGACCGGTTCATTCCGGCATGGCGGCCCTCCTAGAGGTAGGGGTTCTCCCCTGACGCGTGGTCGGTGATGTCGTGGACGGCGGTCAGCTCGGGCACGGCCTCACGCAACATCCGCTCTACGCCCTGCCGTAGCGTCATTCGGGAGAGTGCGCATCCCTGACAACCGCCTCCCATCTCCACGTAGATCTCGGTCTCTTCCACGTCCACGAGGGAGATCATCCCTCCGTGGGCGGCGATGGCCGGGTTCACCTGACTGTCCAGCACCTCCCGGACCTTCTCTGCGATGGCCCCCGTGGGCGTTCCGTTGCTTCCGCTGCCCGGCGTGGGGACGGCCCCTTCGGCGGGACGCACCTCGAAGCCACTCTCGTTGACCCGCTCCACGTAGTCGATGTCAGCGCCATCGACCAGGAGCATGTCGTCTTCCTTCACGAACACTGTGATGCCGTCGGTCTCCAGAGGGCGCTCCTCGTCCTGTCGCTCGGTGGTCGCCACCAGGGAAAGGTCGAATGTGGGAGCCGTGCGAGGACCCCCGACGCGAATGCGAAGCGCCTGGTCCTCTTCGTCCCCGAGAAAGGTCTGGAGCATCTCTCGGGCGCGGTCGGTAAACCTGATCATGAAGCAGAAATCGTGGGAGACGGGACGTGCACGAGATGTGGTGATCTAACGTGATTACACCCTTGCGGCTCGCGAGTTCTCCCGGCTGACCGGCCGTTGATCGACCTCCGCGCCCCGGGTACCTTTCGCCGCCCGATCGTCTGCCAAGCCCCTGGATCCCAAGACTTTCCATGTCCGACGCCGACCTGATGGACAAGCTCGTTTCGCTCTCGAAGCGACGCGGATACATCTTCCAGTCCTCCGAGATCTACGGAGGAACCGGCTCGGTGTGGGACTACGGCCCTCTCGGCGTCGAGCTGAAGCGCAACATCAAGGACCGCTGGTGGTCGTCCATGGTCCACGAGCGCGACGACATCGAGGGGCTCGACGCGGCCATCCTCATGCACCCGAGGGTGTGGGAAGCCTCGGGTCACGTCGAAGGTTTCACCGACCCTCTCGTCGAGTGCACGAATTGCCATCGGCGGTTCCGCGCAGACATGCCCGAGGTCGAGGCTGGACAGTGCTCCGTGTGCGGCACCAAGGACGCGTTCACCGAGCCGCGCGTGTTCAACCTTATGTTCAAGACCTTCATGGGGCCCGTCGAGGACTCGTCTGCCACGGTCTACATCCGGCCGGAGACAGCACAGGGCACCTACGTGAACTTCCTGAACGTTCAGGGGGCGGCCCGCCAGAAGGTGCCGTTCGGCATCGCACAGATCGGGAAGGCGTTCCGCAACGAGATCACGCCCGGGAACTTCATCTTCCGGACCCGCGAGTTCGAGCAGGCCGAGATGCAGTTCTTCGTGAAGCCCGGCGACGACGACGAGTGGTTCGATCGGTGGATGCAGAACCGTATGGAGTGGCAGAAGGGGCTTGGCATCCGGCCCGAAAAACTGCGCTTTCACGAACACGGACCCGACGAGCTCGCCCACTACGCCAAGAAGGCCTTCGACATCGAGTACGAGTTTCCCTTCGGCTGGAAGGAGTTCGAAGGGATCCACAACCGCACCGACTACGACCTGGGGCGCCACCAGGACTTCTCGGGCAAGCGCCTCGAGTACATCGATGCCCCGACGAACGAGCGCTTCGTGCCCTTCGTGGTCGAGACCGCGATGGGTGTCGACCGGACGCTCCTCGTGGTCCTCGCCGATGCGTATCGGGAAGAGGAGGTCGACGGCGACACGAGGGTGGTGCTCAAGCTCAACCCGCAGATCGCGCCGACGAAGGTGGCCGTCTTCCCGTTGGTGAAGAAGGATGGCATGCCCGAGATCGCTCAGAAGCTCGCCAATGACCTGCGGAAGGCGGCCATTCCCTCCTTCTACGACCAGTCCGGTGCCATCGGGCGCCGGTATCGTCGCCAGGACGAGGTCGGGACGCCGTGGTGTGTCACCGTCGACGGCGAAACCACCGAGGAGGGTACGGTCACGATCCGCGACCGGGACTCCCTCGAGCAGATTCGGGTGGGCACCGACAAGGTCGTCGACTGGGTTCGGGACGAACTCGCCTGACGCTCACACTCGTATACACGCCTCATCTGAAGGGAATTACCGATGGACGACATCACGATCTATGCAGCCGGCGAGATCCACTCGCAGTGGAGGGACGACCTCCGCGATAACCTCGAGGCGCTGGGCGTCGACGCCGAGCTCGTGGGACCCCAGGAGGTCCACGACCGCTCCGACGACGTCGGCGAGGACATCCTCGGCGAGCAGCCCAACGCCCGCTACCGCGATCTAATGGGCGCCCGGGTAAATACGTTGCGCACCCGGGTCCTCATGCAGCGGGCCGACATGTGCGTCGCCTACTTCGGTCCGAAGTACAAGCAGTGGAACACGGCCAGCGACGCCGGGGCCGCGATGGCATCGGGTCTTCCACTGGTCCTCGTGAGAGCGCAGGAGCACATCCACGCACTCAAAGAGCTCGATGCTCTGGCTGCCGTCACCGTCGAGACGCTGGAACAGGCTGCCGAGGTCATCGCCTACATCTTCGAGTAGGCTACGTCAGCAGACGGGGAATGAATCCGTCGCCTGCTCCTGCCTCCGACGCGCCCGCACCTTCCGCGGATCAAACCCGAAGAAGTCTGGGCTGAACTCAAAGGCTATACCGACACTGTCGTATCCGGTTGCTCTGGGACGCCGCCGGTGAGCCCGCCCTGGCCCTCGAGCGATACCTGTGGTTCCTCGGCTTCCGGGACATGGCCGATCCGGCCCTACAGGCCGAAGCGGTTGCGGTTCGGGCCCGTGTCGCAACCCTCGAGGCCAGTTTGGTAGACCCACAGCCAACGGTCCCGTATACTCGTCGCGGTCGGACCCGCGGGCGGCCCAGGTATCGCCGCGCCGCCCCGAAGCCCACCGATCCACGGAGATGCCCGTGTCGTCGAAGTCCGAAGTCTTCAGCTCGCGATGGGGAATGCTCCTCGCCATGCTCGGCATGGCAGTGGGGACGGGAAATATCTGGCGTTTCCCCCGGATCGCGGCGACGAACGGCGGTGGCTCCTTTCTCGTCGCGTGGGTCGTTTTTCTCTTCGCCTGGTCGGTACCCCTGCTGATCCTCGAGTTCGGGATGGGGAAGGCGACGCGGAAGGGCGCGTTGGGCGCCTTCGTGGAGACGCTGGGCCCTGCCTTCGCGTGGATGGGCGCGTGGATCGCCTTCGTGGCCACGGCCATCATGTTCTACTACAGCGTCGTCATGGGGTGGACGATCCGCTTCTTCGTGGGCACGCTCACGGGTGAGGTACCGGATGCCGTTCCCGGGGCGTTCTGGGAGTCCTTCAACTCGACGCCACAGGCGCTCATCACCCATGCCGTGGCCATGGGGATGGCACTGTTCGTCGTCTCGAAGGGCGTACGAGGGATCGAGTCGGCTGCCAAGGTCCTTATCCCCAGCCTGGTCGTCCTGGTCATCGTCCTGGCCATCCGGGCGCTGACCCTTCCTGGGGCCTCGGAAGGGCTGGCCTTCCTGTTCACGCCCAACCTCTCCGAGCTCGCCAACTGGGAGATCTGGATCCAGGCGCTGACCCAGAACGCGTGGGATACGGGGGCGGGGTGGGGCCTTGTCCTCACCTACGCCATCTACATGCGCGCCAACGAGGACACGGCGCTCAACGCCTTTGTCATCGGCTTCGGAAACAACTCGATGTCGCTCCTGGCGGGCATCATGGTGCTGTGCACCGTATTCTCCGTCATGCCCGACGCCTACAGCGAGATCGTGGGAGCTGGCAATGAAGGGCTGACCTTCATCTGGGTCCCGCAGCTCTTCCAGTTGATCCCCGGAGGGCGCTTCTTCCAGGCCCTCTTCTTCCTGGCGTTGGTCTTTGCGGCGTGGACGAGCCTCATTGCCATGATCGAGATGGCGAGCCGGATTCTCATGGACATGGGGATGGAGCGGAGCAGGGCCATCAAGATCGTCGGCGGTGCGGGACTGCTCTTCGGAATCCCCAGCGCATTGAAGCTCGAGTTCTTCCAGAACCAGGACTGGGTGTGGGGCGTGGCCCTCATGGCGTCGGGCTTCTTCTTCGCCTTCGCCGTTCTCAAGTACGGGGTTACGAAGTGGAGGGAGACCTTCATCAACCAGGAAGGCTCGGACATCCGTATCGGGGCGTGGTGGGACTGGGCCATCCGCCTCGTTGCCCTCGAAGCTGTGGTGCTCGCGGTGTGGATGCTGGCGGGCGCTCAGGGTGAGGACTTCAGGGAGACGTGGACGCTGTTCAGCCCGTACAACGTCGGGTCGGTGGTCATCCAATTCGTCATCCTTCTTGTGGTGCTCCTCTTCTTCAACAAGCGCTTGGCGGCGAGCGTGGAGCGCGACGTCGAAGCGGCTGCGGGGGACTGACAGAGCGCAGCCGGCACGGTCTCCGACGTGAACTTCGCCGAATTCGAAGCTCTGGCCCGGGAACTCTACGATGAGATCCCGGAGGTGTACCTCGAGGGCATCGACGGACTCACCGTCCGTCGCGAGGCGCCGGAGCATCCCGATCATCCGGGCGTCTATACCCTGGGGGAATGCCTCACGGAAGAGCACATCTCCGACTACGGATCGTCGGACACCACACGCTCGGTCATCGCTCTCTATTGGGGATCCTTCAGGGCCCTTTCCGAGAAGGGCCAGGGCTTCGATTGGGAGGAGGAGGCGTGGGAGACGCTCACCCACGAGCTCCGCCACCATCTCGAGTCGCTGGCCGGCGACGACGCCCTGGAAGGCGTCGACTACGCCGCCGACCAGTCATTCAAGCGCTTCGACGGCGAGCCTTTCGATCCGTGGTACTACCAACACGGTGACGAGGTGGAGCCGGGCATCTATCAGGTCGAAAAGGCTTGGTTCATCGAGCTCAGCCTCGCAGCGGGTGAGCTTGCTGGCCGCGGGAGTATCGACTTCGAGTGGCGTGGCCGCCCCTACCGGGTTCCGGCACCCGACGAGCCAGCCGACGTGCATTTCGTCTTTCTCGAGGGGCTCGGTGAAGAGGACGAGGTCGTGGAGCTGGTGTTGGTGCGCAGACAGGGATGGTGGGAGAGTCTGAAAGGCTTCTTCGTCGCCGGCGCTCCGGAGGTCGGCGAGTGGGAGGTCGAGCCGGAACCGCTCTCCACATCGGGGTAGGCCACCGCATGTCCCTCCATGACGACTACGCCCGGTTGACCCCCTTCGAACTCGCGTTTCCCACCGATGAGCAGGCGGCGGCACTGGTGCGCGCCGTCGTCGAAGAGGCGTCGGCTCGGGGTGTCGACCCAACCGCCCTGGGTGAATTCCTCACCCTCGGGTCCGTCGAGGCCTTCGTTCGCGATACCGCCGACGCCGCGGCCGACCCGACAGTGCTCCACCGACACGGGCCGCTGGTGTACCACGCCATTCGCTTCGCTGAAGAGGGACGCAGGCTATACCTCCTCACCTCCCACGTGGCGCGGTACCTCGCCGAAGGACGTCCCGACGGTGAGCCGAAGCTCCCGGCCCCTGCCGGGTACGTCCAACTCCCCCAGCATCTCGTCTGGACCCGGGCAACCGCTGACGCGCCGGAGTCCGTGGATGGTGTCTTCTGGAGCGTGGCGCCGAACGATCTCGTCCACTTCCTCCTGGTGACGGGCCTCCGCCCCGACCGCCCCGGTGTCGGCGTAGTGGCCATCCCCGAGGGGCCCGTCCGAGACGCGGGCGAGTGGCTCGACATCGAAGCCCGTGAAGAGGGACCGGACTTCGCAACCGATCTGCCAGGCGCCGAGATCGATGGACTCTACGAGATCCAGTCGGCGGGGGAGGTCTTCAAGCTGATGGCCCGCTGCTTCGCCTACCTGGACGGAATGCCCGACGCCGTGGAGAGGGGCGAGCCGCCTGCGGTCGCCGACGAAGGGTCGCCGGGAGCAGGGCCGCCAAAGCCCTCGCGCCTGGACTTCTCCCGGGTCACGTTGGGGGCGCCATGATCCCCGGTCTGACCACGTTGCTCAACGGAGCGCCTGCCTATGCCCCGTGAATCGAAGAAGGCCCGCAGGGAACGCGCCGGGACCATCTACGATCTTCTCCAGGAGGAGTACCCCGACGCCCACTGCGAACTCGACTTCGAGTCTCCTTTTCAACTCGCCGTCGCCACCATCCTCTCGGCGCAAACCACCGACGTGCGGGTCAACGAGACGACCCCGGAGCTCTTCCGGCGTTACCCGGACGCAGAAGCTCTCGCCAACGCGCAGCAGGAGGACGTGGAGGAGATCGTCCGTTCCACCGGCTTCTTCCGCAACAAGGCGAAGAACATCATCGGATTCGCTCGGGGGCTCATGGCCGACCACGAGGGGGAGGTTCCGAGAGATCTCCATGCCCTCACCGAGCTCCCCGGTGTCGGGCGCAAGACCGCTAACGTCGTTCTCGGCAACGCCTTCGATATCAACGAAGGCGTTGTCGTCGATACCCATGTCAAGCGGCTCTCCAACAGGATGAGGCTCACCAAGGAGGACAACCCGGTGAGGGTGGAGCGGGACCTCGTCGACCTCTTCCCACGTGAGCGCTGGACCATGCTGGCTCACCTCCTCATTTGGCACGGTCGCAACGTGTGCGACGCTCGAAAGCCACTGTGCCAGAAGTGCGTCGTTTCCCACCTTTGTCCGTCGTCCAGGGTGTGACCGAGTCACCTCCACCCGCCCCTCAACTGGAACGAGATCCATGCCCGAACGAGCCCAAGCCGTAGCACTCCTCGAGGAGTGGGTGGAGAACGAAGGCCTCAGAAAGCACATGTACTCCGTCGAGGCTGCGGTCCGACACTACGCCAGGATGCGAGGTGAAGACGAAGACCTCTGGGGGCTGGCTGGTCTGCTGCACGATCTCGACTGGGAGAAGCATCCCGACCGCCACCCCCTCACGGCTGTCGAGCACTTGCGTGGCCTGGGCTACCCCGAAGAGGTACTGCACGCGATCCTGGCCCACCGTCCGGATTTCACGGGCGTCGAGCCGGAAACGGATCTCGACAAAGTTCTCGTCGCCTGCGATGAGCTTTCGGGTCTGGTCTTCGCAACGTGTCTTGTCCGGCCGACGGGCATCGACGACCTCAAGCCCAAGTCGGTGAAGAAAAAGCTCAAGGACAAGGCCTTCGCGGCCGGTGTCCATCGCGACGAGGTGGAAAAGGGGATCGAGCTCCTGGGGATCGACCGGACGGAGCACATCCAGAACGTCATCGACGGCATGCGGGCGGTGGCCGGCGCACTCGGGATCCGCGGCGAGGACGTGAGCGGCTGACTCAGCGCCCCTGTTTCCGCGGACGCTGGCAAGCGCGTCGAGGCCTGGAGACAAGGGGCTGGACCCGCACACGATGCCTGGAACGACACCCTGTTCCCGGAACCCCCTTTTTCGGCATCGTGTAGGTCGTAGGTACCAGATGGCCGTTCAGAGCCTTCTGGCCCTCCTCGACACCGCCATGCGCCGTCTCCTGTCCAGCCTCGCCGTCGTCCTCGCCACGGCGCCTTTCACGGGCGCCGCCGGTCAGGACGTGGAGATGCTGGGAAGGCGGTACGGCACGCCGGTCCCCGAAGGCTACGACCGGATGCGAAGGGTCGACCCGACGGCGTTCGAGTTCCAGCGCGGGCTCCACGGCGGCCGTGGGCTCGAGTTCCGGGCCTTCGACGGAAGGTCGTCCGCGAGTGGGCCGGCCCTGAACCTCGGGCCTCGGGATCCGGTCCTGGGCACGTACCGTATTCCGGTCATACTCGGGCTCTACTCGAACTCGGGGGCCACGCCGCCGTACACCCAGGTCGAGATCGACGACGCCTACTTCGGCGGCGGTGCCGGCACCATCACGTCGTATTACACCGAGGTGTCCAACAGCCGCGTCACCCTGCAGGGCGACGTCTTCGACTGGGTTCAGACGGCCCGGCCGGATACGGCGTATACCGTCGGGGAGAGCGGACTGGTGAGCGGGGGGCTTGGAGGCCAGGGTGCCGGCAACTTCGTCTACGAGCTGTTGGACCTCCAAACGGGAGTCGACTGGGGCCTGTACGACAACGACGGTCCCGACGGTGTCCCCAATTCCGGCGACGACGACGGCTTCGTGGACGTCCTTGCGGTGATCCATCCCACGCGTGGAGGTGAGTGCGGCGGGTCGGGAAGCACGGACAGGATCTGGTCGCACCGCTGGTCGTTGTCGGCCGCGGTGGGCACCGTGTTTACGACGGACACGCCTCGCTCGGGCGGCGGCTTCATCGGAGTCGACGACTACACCATCCAGCCGTCCGTTTCGTGCACGGGCGGCAACCTAAACGAAATCGGCGTCTTCACCCACGAACTAGGCCACGCCTTCGGGCTGCCGGACCTGTATGACACCTGCGATGGCGGGCCCTCTTGCCCCGACGACGGCGCACGCACGAGTGGCTCTGGGGTGTGGGATCTCATGGCGTCGGGGTCCTGGGGCTGCAACAACGCCTCGCCGGCGTCCCCATGCCACATGGGTGCATGGACGAAGGCAGCCCTGGGCTGGGTGGACGTCGTGACGCTTGCCGCGGACGCCGATCACGGGCTGGTGTCGATTCCTCCGGTGGTCGGGTCGGGCACGGTCTACCGGGTCGACGCCAACGACGGCTCGGGCGAGTACTTCCTTCTCGAGAATCGTCAGAGGGAGGGCTTCGACCAGAGCCTTTACCGGGAGGGACTCCTCATCTGGCAGATCGACCCGGATTGGGTAGTCGGCCGGTGGGGGCCGAACCACGTGAATGCAAACGAACACCAGGGGGTTTGGCTCCGCCAGGCCGACGGCGACGATGACCTCGGAGCGGGCGTCGGGCGGGGCGATTCAGGAGATCCGTTCCCTGGATCCTCAGGCAACACGGCCTTCCACACCGTGACACTACCAGGCTCGATCTCCTTCGGCGGCGGCGTCACCGGTGTGACGCTTTTCGACATCCAGGAGTCGGGTGACGACATCACGTTGAACGTATCTACGCGATTCGCATCGATCACGGTGGACGCCCAGGGAACGGCGGGTACCGACGGGATCTTCACCGTGAACGGTCAGCAGACGGACCCACCGGCCACGACCTTCTCGTCGGCGCCCTTCGTGACCCACACGGTCGAGGCGGTGGCAGGAGAAGCCGTGGCACCCGGTGAGCGCCGACCCTTCGTCGCCTGGGCCGACGATCCGGCCGCGTCGCGAAGTCGCACGGTGACCACCCCGGTGGGTGACACGACCTTCGTCGCCGAGTACGGTGGCGCCGAGTACGAGTTGACGCTGGCGGTAACGGGCGGCGTCAATGCCGTCGAGCCGGCTGCCTTCGAGAGTACGCCGGCAAGCTCGGATCTCTGGTTCGCCGACGGGGTCGATGTCTCCCTCGAGGCCATGCCGCTGACGGGATTCGCCTTCCTGGGGTGGGGTGGGGCCCTGACGGGTCAGGGCAATCCCGCTTCGTTCACCATGACCGGCCCACTCAGCGCCAGCGCCGACTTCGAGCTCACGTACCGGATCGCCGACGCTGACGTGGCCGTACCGGCCGCGACGCCGGTCGAGGTCCAACTCGAGGTCGACAACGGAACAGCGCCCGTTACCTGGACAGTGGCCGACGGAACGCTCCCCGTGGGGCTCCTGCTGTCACGTGGGGGTCTCATTTCCGGTGCCGCCTTGGAGATGGGGTCGTTTCCCCTCACCGTCGAGGCCGTCGATGCCCACGGGCTGCCTTCGTCGGCTGTCCTCACCCTCGAGCTAGAGGCGCCGGCCCTCACCATCGAGCAGCTTGCGTCGCCCTTCCTCCTCACCGGCCCGGCGCTCACCGACGATCAGATCAACTTCCTCAACCTGCAGGGCAACGGCGTCGCGCCGTACGACATCGGCGACTTCAGGGCCTGGGTCCTCGCCGATCCTACGCTGCCCTTCAGCGCCGACGTGGACGGGGTGTATCGTCGCACCGTGGTCATCGGGTCGTCGAGTTCGGGGACCGAGGGGATCCGACGGTGAGGCGCTTGGCGTCCGGCCTCGCGGTAGCAGCGATCGTCGCCCTCTCCGCTTGCGACTCGGGCCCCCGCGGCCCCGGTACCATCACGGCCTTCGCCGCCGGCCCTTCGGTCGCGGGTGTCGTCCTGGAAGTGCAGGGGGCTGGCATCCAGAGCTTCACTGCCCGGGGGTCGAGCCGTGTCTACTCGGCCGCGGTGGAGGGACCGGCGGCCACCCATCGGGTCGTCATCATCACTCCGGACCCTGGGGAGATGGTCGTCGACATCGCGGTCGATGACCTGGGGATGGAAGATCCGGCCATCCGCGTGGTGTCGGCGGCGAACGGGGCGAACGAGGCCATCGCCCGCTCAAACGTCACGGTGCGTCTGGAGCGCTGACCGCTCGTAGACCGGTTGCTTGCCACCGCTGCCGTCAGCGCGTCGAGCCCGCTTGCCCACCCCTCCGGCTTCCGCCACCTTACGCGGGCCGTTTTCTCATGAGGCGCGGGGGTCCCCTGCCGCCTTGCCGTGACGAAGCCGCGGCCCCGCCGAACTTCGCCAACTTTGAACCGATCGGCCGCCGCGAGCCGGGGAGCCGCCCATGACCACAGCGACGTGGATCACGATGGTCCTGATCATGGGCTTCGTATGGGGTGGCTTCTCCGTGGTGCTCTACACCGCCATCCGG
>JABDLS010000092.1 GCA_013002885.1 Gemmatimonadota bacterium
CGAGCGCCAGGAACGCACGGAGCTCCTGGTCCTCGTTCGGCCACACATCCTCGGACCCGACGACCCGGTACCCGCATTGCCCACGGGCGAAGCCGCGAGCTGGGATTGGGACGGGCACATCCGTGACTACTTCGAGCTTCTACAGCGGGAGGGACCTGGACGATGACACCTACGAATCGGTTTGAGCGAGTGGATCGGCGGCCCTTTCAACTGAAGCCGAGGGAGCGCGGAGGAACGCTGGTCCTCATGGCCGTGGTGTCGGTGGCGATGCTCGGGCTGGCTGCCCTGGCGGTGGACGTGGGCATGGGCTTCACGGCCAAGGGTGAGGCGCAGCGGATTGCCGACGCGGCCGCCCTGGCCGGGGCGAGCGCGTTCCTTGAATACGAGGGCGCGGACGGTGTGGCGCCCGCCGAAGAACGAGCCTACGACTTCGCGCTCAGAAACGTCATCCGCAACGTGGACGTCGACTCGAGCGAGCTCACGATCCAGGTGGTGCCTGACGAGTCCCTGGTGCGCGTGTGGGTTCAGCGCGAGTCCATTGGCACCTGGTTCGCCCGCCTTATCGGCGTGGACGAGATGAACATCCTGGCGTCCGCAGCCGCCCAGGCCACCCAGGCCGGGGCAGCGCGGTGCCTGAAGCCGTTCGCGGTCCCGGACCTCTGGCACGACGCCGACGACGATACGGACGGCGATCGGGTCTGGGACGAGGGTGAGGAGTGGGAGCTCGGAAGCCATCCGGACGACCGCTACATCCCTTACACGGGTCCGGACGGCGCGGCCGACGCGACCGGGTACGGGAGTGAGTGGCGCGGACCCGATCAGGACTTCGGCGCTCAAATCAATCTGAAGATGCCCGACCCGCAAAGCGAATACGTGCCGGCCCCGGGAATCTTCCTGCCCTGGCGCATCCCCTACGATGATGACCAGGAGCCTTGCGACCAAGGCGGCGGCGGCGGTCAGGACTCGGGTGGTGCCGTCTACCGGCGGAACATCTGCTCCTGCAACAACTCGCCCGTCGAGCTCGGCGCGGAGTACCAGATCGAGCCGGGCAACATGATCGGTCCCACGAACCAGGGCGTCGACGAACTCATCGAGGACGACCCGAACGCGTATTGGGACCCCACCATGGACGGCGGTCGCGGAGGAATTCGCGATTCGGACTTCGGTGACGGCTTGAGCAGTCCCCGCGTCATCAAGCTCGCTCTGTTCGATCCCTCGGAGATCGAAGGGTCGGGCATGCAGACCATCCGGTTCAACAACTTCGCCCTCATGTTCATCGAAGAACAAGCGGGCCGCCACGACCCGGTCGTCGCCCGCTTCATGTACTTCGTGAGTGGCGAAGAGTCGACGGGTCCCACCACCGGGTCCCTGGTCCGCTACCTGAGGTTGGTGGAATGACCGAGCTTACCGTGCTTCCGGGCGGGCCGGCCACCCGGCTCGCCCTCATTTCGCCCGATCGAGCGTTCCGTGTCCTGCTCGCCGACTGCCTGGCCGAAGAGGCGAGGCCTGTCGAATGGGTCCTTCGCTCCGAGAACGAGCTGAGCGGGCTCAGGCCCGAGGCTGTCGACCAGATTTGCGACCGCGGCCCCGACGCGCTCTTCCTCGATATCGGTGACGATCCGCTCTCGGGAGCGAACTTCATCTCCGCGATCTCCGCCAGGGCGCCCGACTTGACGGTCGTGGCGATCGGAGACTCGCTGGATGTGGATGCGCTCCTCAAGGTGATCCGGTCCGGTGCCTCCGGGTATCTGCGGCGACCCTTCGACCGCCACGAGGTGGCCGAAGCGTGCTCGACCGTGCTTCGGAAGGCCGGGACAAAGACAGGCCCGCAGACCGCCGGCCACAGGGCCCGTGTCCTGGGCCTCTACTCGCCGAAGGGTGGGACCGGGGTGAGCACGCTCGCCGCGAACCTCGCCGTTCACATCCGTCGGGCGACGGGGAAGAGGACGCTGCTCCTCGACCTCACCCCGGAGCTCGGGACCAGCCCCATTCTCCTCGGCCTCGAGCCGCGGTACTCGTACCTCGACGTGCTCGAGAACCTCCACCGGATGGACGAGGGATTGCTCAACACATTCCTCGACGAACACAATTCCGGTACCCGCGTCCTGGCCTCCCCGACGGCCGTCTTCTCATCGCGGGAGCTTATGCCTGACAGCGTCTCGCAGCTATTGGGACTTCTACGCCTGTACTTCGAATATGTGGTTGTCGACATCGGTCGCGGCGTCATGGACCGGGCAACGCTACGGGCGCTCGAGCTCTCCGATGAGAGGCTCATCCTCACGACCCCGGATCTCCCCACGCTCCGGAACGTGAAGCGAGTGCTGCACCACCTCCCCACTCCCGAGGGCGGCACCGAAGACGGCCTCCGCTTGGTGGTGAGTCGCTACGAGGAGGGCGTGAGCGTGGAGAGAAAAGACATCGAGCGCGCTGTGGGCCTGCCCCTCCGTCACGTTCTCGCCGAGGACCGGGAGGGGGTTTCCAAGAGTGTCAACCTGGGCCGACCGATCGTGCTGAACGGTTCGTCTCCCTACTCCACGGGTGTGGGCCGCATCGGGAACCTGATCGCGAAAGACGACCTCCTCGAGAAGGACGACCGGGGGCCGCTCGGCAAGCTGTTCGGCGCGATGCTACCCCCGTTCGGAAGCAATAACGGCAAACGAGCAATAACGAAGAAGAAGAAGAAGAGTGAACCCCGGAGCGCCCGACGCACGGCGCAAGGAAGTGGTGTAGCGTGAGTATCTCCCCTGATGGCATGATGACCGACCTGGGGGGCGCAGCCCTCTCGACTTCCGGGGACCCCGCCGGTCCCAGCAGGGCCGACGTGCAGGGTCTCAAGAGCCGCATCCATCGCCGGCTCCTCGAGCGCCTCGACCTGTCCAGCCTCGATACCGTCGCTCGCGAGGAGGCGGGTCGGGTCATCGCGGACGTGACCCAGGAACTGATCAAATGGGAGAGCTTTCCGCTCAATCGCGACGAGCGGGCGGCTCTGGTCAAGCAGATCCTCGACGAGATCTTCGGTTTGGGTCCCCTCGAGCCGCTCATGCAGGATCCCGACGTAACGGACATCCTCGTCAACACCTTCGACCAGGTCTACGTCGAGAAGCTCGGTGTCCTCCATCCGACCGACGTGCGTTTTCAAGACGATCGACACCTCTTGCAGGTGATCGACCGTATCGTCTCGGCGGTCGGGCGGAGAATCGACGATTCATCACCCATGGTGGACGCCCGACTGCCGGACAACTCGCGCGTCAACGCCGTCATCCCACCCCTGGCCGTGGACGGTCCGCACATGTCCATCCGGAGGTTCCGGACGGACAAGCTCAGCGGGGAGGAGCTCATCGAGGGCAACTCGCTGAACGAACCGATGCTCGAGCTGCTCACGGGGGTCGTCAAGGCCCGCCTGAACATCTTGATCTCGGGCGGGACGGGTGCGGGAAAGACCACGCTACTGAACGTCCTGTCAGGAAAGATCCCCGCCACGGAACGGATCATCACCGTAGAGGACTCGGCGGAGCTCCAGCTACAGCAACCGCACACCGTTCGGCTCGAGACGCGTCCCGCCAACGTGGAGGGACGCGGTGAGGTGAACCAGCGGATGCTGGTCAGGAACGCCCTGCGCATGCGCCCGGACCGGATCATCGTGGGCGAGGTGCGCGGCGCCGAAGCCGTCGACATGCTCCAGGCCATGAACACGGGCCACGACGGGTCTCTCACGACCCTCCATGCGAACTCCCCGCGGGACGCCCTCACCCGCCTCGAGACGCTCGTCTCCATGGCCAACCTCAATCTGCCCGACAAGGCAGTGAGGAATCAGATCGCGAGCGCGCTGGATGTCGTCATCCAGGTGAGCCGCCTGTCGGACGGGTCGCGAAAGGTCATGGCCGTCTCCGAGGTCGTCGGAATGGAGGGAGACGTGATCACGATGCAGGAGCTGTTCGTGTACGAACGCAAGGGCCTCTCAGACGACGGAGCCGTCCTGGGACGGTTCCGCCCCACGGGAGTCCGTCCGCGATTCGCCGAGACCCTGGCTGTGAAGGGCATCGATCTCAGCGGACTCCTCTTCTTCGAGGGAGAAAGCGGGGCCAAGGACGATGCGCCCGACGACCTGTCGATAGCCGGACCGCGCGCAGCCACGCCGGGGTGGTAGCCATGCCACAGACCATCTGGATTCCGGCGCTGCTTCTGTTCGCGGCCGCGGCATTTGGTACGCTCGGTATGGTGCTCTTTTGGGAGGTCGTGCGCGACTGGCTCGAGCAACGCGCGGTCCGACGCCAACTGGCCTCCCTCGTCACCCCCGCAGGTCGAAGAAGCCCCGACGAGCGAAAGGGAACGTCAGGCGGCTCGAAGCTGCTCAGGACCGGCGAGGACAATCTAGCGAGCGACGATAGCTGGGGGGCGGCAGTTAGGGAGTTGCCTGTCGTCCGCGGGAGCCTCGTGCTCCTGGAACAAGCCGACGTGAAGTGGAGCCCCCTGACGCTCTACCTGCTGATGTTCGGGGCGGCAACGGCTACGGGCGGAGTCACCCTGACCATCAGCGGTAGTCTGTTGCTCTCGGGAATCGTGGCCGCGACCGGTGCTACGCTCCCCTACCTCTACCTTCGTCGACGACGCAAGCTCATAGCCGAGGCCTTCGAGAGCGGCCTCCCCGAGGCGCTGGACCTCCTGACCCGGGCCATCCAGGCAGGACATCCGCTCACCGCAGGAATGCGAATGGTCGCGGAGGAGGGTCCGGCACGGGTGTCCGAGGAGTTCAGGAAGACCTCGGAAGAGCACCGTTTCGGGCTGTCCTTCGACGATGCTCTGCTCGGCATGGTCGATCGCGTAGGTCACATCGACGTGAGGATCTTCGTGACCGCCGTCCTCATTCAACGCGAATCTGGCGGAAACCTCGCCGAGATCCTCAACAACCTGAGCCAAACCATTCGAAGCCGCTTCACGATCCGTCGCCAACTTCGGGTCTATACGGCTCAGGGGCGACTCAGCGGCTATACCTTGGCGGCCCTTCCCATCGTCGTCGGCAGCCTGATCTACCTGATCGAGCCGGACTACGTGATGACCCTGTTCAACAACACCCTCGGGATCGTGCTCGTGAGCGCGGGCCTGATCCTCCAGATCATCGGCTACATCTGGATTCGCCAAATCGTGAACATCGAGATCTGAGGGAGACCACCGAATGCTCTACCTAGCTGCGATCAGCGCCGCCATGATGGCCGGACTCGTTGCATACATGATCGTCCTGGCCGTGCCCGCCCAGTCTCGGGCGGTGCGCAACCGGATGGTCGACCTCGGATTGGACGGCCCTGCGCAAGACGAAGCCCGCGCAGGTCAGCGGAGAGAGCAACGCCGACAGCTCGAGCGGCTCATCGCCGTTGTCGGCGAGCGGTTCCGTAACACCGCTGTGGACTACGGGCCGCTGCGTGCGCGGCTCGTGCATGCCGGGTATCGGCAACCCCGGAGCCTCGTCCTCTTCATCGGGCTCCGTATCGTGACTACCGCAGCCCTCGGTCTCACCGCGGCGACCCTTGCGCTGGCCAGCGACTTCAGCGGGGGGCTCTTCATCATCGCCGTGCTCTGGGGTGTGGGGGCAGGTTGGCTGATTCCGGGTCTGTTGGTGGCCCGGCGTGCCTTCGCCAGGAAGAAGGATATCACGTTGGCCCTCCCCGACGCCCTGGATCTCCTCGTCATCTGTGTGGAGGCCGGGCTCGGCCTCAACCAGGCGCTCATCAGGGTGGCTCACGAGATCCGACACGTCAGTGGGCTGCTTTCCGAAGAGCTCGCGGCCACGACGTTCCAGATCCGGGCTGGGATTCCCCGCGACGAGGCGCTTCACAATCTGGCCGACCGGACAGGAGTGAGCGACCTGAAGACCCTGGTCAACACGATGATCCAGACCGAACGCTTCGGAACCTCGATCGCGCGGTCGCTCCGTGTCCACGCGGAAACGCTGAGGCAGAAGCGGAGGCAACGCGCGGAGGAAGCCGCCGCCAAAACGACGATCAAGATGATCTTCCCGTTGGCTCTCTGCGTCTTCCCCGCGCTCTTCGTCGTGGTGTTGGGACCCGCCCTGATGCAAATCTACGAGACGCTGAGCCAGATCTAGTGAACCTGATTCGCGTCGTGAACCGAACCCGGGGCACCCTCCTGGGCAACCAGATCCGGCTGGTGGATTCGTGGCCTGGTCGGTTGCGCGGCTACCTCGGACGCCCCGAGCCGAAGCCGGGCGAGGGCATGTTGCTGGTACGATGCAACGCGGTCCACATGTTCGGTCTCGGCTTCGCCCTCGACCTCATTTTCCTGAGCAAGAACGGGGACGTGGTCGAGACCTTCCCCCAGCTTCAGCCATGGAAGCGCACCAACCGCGTCTCGGACGCGAACTACGCGCTGGAGCTCCCCGCCGGGGCTATCGAGGCCAGTTACACACAGGTGGGGGATCGCTTCACCTGGACGTCTCCGGAGCCAGTGTTTCAGCTGCTCTCGCCGGCGCGGGGCGTTTTGGATCCCCGCTCGGGTGTTCGAAACGACGGAACGAACGGGGGCCCTGAACGATGAACCAAGGAGTGCAAACCGTGGGACTCGAAAATGTCATGACGTTGGTCGACAATGCAGACGAGATTGATGAAGGGCGGGTATCGGGCTCTTTCGTGCCCCCTGAGGGCGAGAAGGAGTGCCCTCCCGCACCCGAATCCCTCGACGACGCCGGCATCTCGATCTCTGCGGCGACGGACTTGATCCTCAAGACCCTCTACTCCAGAGGTGCCCAGCAGGGCAGGACCATCGCCGAGATCCTGGCGTTGCGTTTTACGCTTCTAGACGACCTCCTCCTGAGACTCCAGCAAATGGAGCTTGTCGAGGTTCGTGGCAGCCAGGGGCATGGACGAGAAGGGTATGTGTTCGCGCTCACGAGGGCGGGCATCGAGCGGGCCCGGGAGGCCATGGAAATCAACGGCTACGTAGGCCCGGCCCCTGTGCCCTTCGACGTCTTCCAGGAGTGGGTGGCGCGTCAGTCGGCGAAGGGACTACGCATCACGCCACAGGACCTGGCCGAGGCTCTGTCTGACCTCGTCTTGAGGCCCGACGTCATCGAGATGCTCGGTCCCGCGGTCAACTCGTTCAGCTCTCTGTTCCTCCACGGCGCCCCGGGGAACGGGAAGACGGCGATCGCCGAGCGGATCGCCCGACTGGCGTCGGACTCGGTCTACATCCCCTATGCCGTAGAGATCGGGGGCGAGATCATGGTCCTCTTCGACCCGGTCTACCACGAACGGGTCGAGGACAATCGCGAAGATCCGCCTCACGTGATCCTGCGCAATCCGGCGCTTCACGACCTGCGCTTCGTCGAGATACGTCGGCCTGCGGTCACGGTCGGGGGCGAATTGACGCTCGACCAACTGGACATGCAGCGAGACGCGGAGACCAAGGTCTATCACGCACCCTTCCAGCTGAAGGCCGTACATGGCGTTCTGGTCATCGACGACTTCGGACGGCAGCGGGTGCAACCCCACGAGCTGCTCAACCGGTGGATCGTGCCGCTGGAGAAGAAGATCGACTACCTGAGCCTCAACACCGGCATCAAGTTCAGCGCCCCCTTCGACTGCCTTCCGATCTTCTCGACGAACCTGGATCCACTGGACCTGGTCGACGAGGCGTTCCTACGCCGGATCCGTTTCAAGATCGAAGTGGTGGGGCCCACGCGGCAGGTGTACGAGGACATCATGCGGGACGAATGCGAGCGCCGCGGCATCCAATTCGATCACGACACCGTCAGGTTCCTGTGGGACAAATACCACGTGGAAGTCGGTGTCGAGCCTCGCTGCTGCCATCCCCGCGACGTCCTCGATCAGATCGAGGCGGCGGCGGCGTTCGCCGGTAAAGAGCCCGAGCTGACGCGTAGGGCCGTGGACCTCGCGGCGAAGTCCCATTTCATGATCACGGCCCGCGAGCAGGCTGAGCGAGCCAGGGTGGAGAAGGAGTCATGACCGATACGAACGCGGAAACGAAGGCCCAGATGCAAGCGATGGAGAACCGTTTGATGGGCCGGATTTCCCGCCTGGAACGCTCACGTCGCCGCTCGGGTTGGTTTACCGGAGCCCTTCTTGTCGGGCTGGTGGGTTCGATCGCCGTCAGCAGCGCCATGATTTTCGATCCTTCCCTCGTAAGCTCGATTCAGTCCGAGAGCACGGTCAGAGCCCAACAGTTCGTGCTAGAGGACGAAGACGGGAATCTGCGGGGCCTATGGCAGCTCGCCGAAGACGGGACCGTACGGCTCAGCATCCACGACGCCGCCGGCCAGGGCAGGCTCAATCTCGCCGTCCTGGCGGACGGTGCACCCGGGGTTTCGTTCGTCGATGAGGAGGATCGTCGACGGGTCGTGCTCGGTCTCCTGCCCGACCAGACGAGCACGCTGGTATTCGCGGACGGGGGCGGAGTGGCAAGGGCCGTCCTCGGGGTCTCCGAAACGGGGTCGTCCAGCCTGCTCTTCGCGGACGCTGAGGGCATGAGCCGCGTTTCGCTGGGCCTCGACGCCTCCGGCGTCGGGGGCTTCGTGCTGCCGGAAGTCGAAGAGCCAGAGGAAAACACCGATCCACAACCGAACAACTAGCGAGGGAACGACATGGAGACACAGCAAGCGACCCGACTGGAATACGGGCCGGTCTACAGAACGGAGGATCAGATGAACGCCACCTCCCAGAAGAAGAGCATCGCCTTCCGCCTGAACGAGGCCTTCACCTGGGCAGCTCTCATCGTATGCCTGGCTGGGTGGACCGTGGTGGGGTTCTTCCTCTGGATTCCCCGGGTGATCCGCGCCGTACTCATGTTCTCGCTGTCTCTGGTCCAGGCGACGGTCATGGAGAACGACCTGGCCGGGCCCGGCCGACGCTTGCGAAGCGCCGCGAACTTCTACCGAAGGGGCTTCGTCAGCGCCGTGGACTCGATCCGTCCTCCAGAGGACGGTGGAGGGAGCTCGGACGGTGATCTGACAATCGAGGGAGGCCTCATCCTCCGAGAGACCGCGTGGGCCCTGTTCGTCTGGTACCTGTTCCTCTGGTGGATCGACTTCCCCATGATCACCCCGGTCAACGTGGCGACCTTCGTGGGCAACGTGGACTGGGCCGGCATCTGGTCCGGGCTGGTCGACGCGGCTGCGACCATCCCCGACGGCGTCAGCTCCTAGGCAGTACGAGGGACTTCCGCGTGCCGTCCATCCCCTGGGGTCGGGGGTTCCTCCCGGCCCTGGGCCTCGTGCTCGCGCTGCAGTTGGCGATGGCGCTCGCCAACGGATGGTCCCCGCTCGCGGGCGAGCTCTGGGGCCCCGATTCCTACATGCGGGTATCGCGCACTCTGGCCTGCGAGGGCGGAGGAGCGTGCCCGGAAGGGGTCTTTCTCGACACCAACGCCCCCTTCGGTGAAGTCCTCCACTGGCCGTACCTCGAGGACCGACTCCTTCTGGCGTTGTCCGCCCCGTTTCGACTGACCTTCGAGACCCGGGAGGCGGTCCTCTTGGCGTCGGGCGCCTTCGGGCCGCTGCTCGCGGCCGGGAGCATCGCTCTCGTCCTTCTGATCGCACGCACCCTCGTCTCGCCGCCAGGGCTCTATTTCGCGGGAATCTTCCTGGCGTGCCAGCCATGGGTCTTCCACGCCTTCGCCGCACCTCGACCGGACCATCATGGTCTCCAGGGCTTCCTTTTCCTGGGTATGGTCGCCGGGGCACTCCATCTCGTTCGGGACCCGAGCAGGCGGAGCTGGTCGGCTGTGACAGGTGCTTGCCTCGGCCTCGGGTTGTGGGTCAGCACGGAAGCCCTGGTCACGGGCCTGCCGGTATTGTTCGGCCTTGGGTTGCTCTGGGTCGTCGGAGGACTCCACGTCTCAGCCAGAGCGAACCGCGACGTCGCAGCCGTTGCCGTGGGTGTGCTCACGCTGGGTCTCCTGGTCGATGCTCCCCCGGAAGCCCTCACGGCAGTCCAGTACGACCGCTTTTCCATCGTGCACTGGTCCGCGTTTTCCCTCCTGGCCGTGATGTGGGGAGGCATCGTCTCGATTTCCGACCGCGGGCGAAGCCCGGGGTCGCTGGCACGTCTGGGCTGGCTGTGCGGCGGAGCCATCGTCTGCGCGACGCTCATGGCCCTTCTGTTTCCTCCGTTCTTCGGCGGACCGATGGTCGAGATCGATGCGCGCCTGCCGGCAATATGGCTCGACCAGACCTCGGAGTTCCTACCCGTAGCCGAGCACGGACGGCTGCTCGTCGTCGTACTTCACCTGACCTCTTCCTTGCTGGCCGTGCCCGTCCTTTTGTGGCAGGCGGCGAGAGGCGACCGTGAGAAGCGGTCGGGCTGGCTGTTCCTGTTGGGTCTGTTCGTCTGGTTCATGGCCCTGACCCTCTTCCTCCATGGGCGCTGGGCTCTGTACCTGCACTTGTTGGTATCGATTCCGCTCGCCTATTTCATCGGTCGCCTCGTGACATGGCCGGCCCCATCGCAGTCGGTGTGGGTCCGAGCGGTCGTGCATGTGGGAGCGGTGGTAGGCGTCATGTCTCTCCCTGTCGTTCTCGCGCTCACGTTGGCCCGAGCCGAGGGTGCCCCAGGTGGCTCGCGTGCGTCGGCCGAGTGCAGCGCGTCCTCCATCGTCCCGTTCCTGGGTGAGCTCGCCAGAGATCGACGGCCAGGCACGGTCCTGGCTCCCGCCGATTGGGGCCCGGAGATCGTATTCCGAACTCCCCACCAGGCCGTCGCCAGTCCCTATCACCGCAATGCGACAGGCCTGCTGGACAGCCACACGTTCATGTCCGCCACGGACGACATGACGGCTCTCTCCATCGCCCAGGAGCGCGGTATCGATTGGGTCGTCCTCTGCCGGGATCGACCCTGGTTTCCCGTCGTGACGGACGGCGCGGAACCGACCCTTCATGCCCGGTTGTCGGGGCTTCGGAGTCCGTCTTGGCTCACGGCCGTCCCGTTGCCCGGCGACGTAGACGGACCCCTGATGGTGTACGAGGTCAACCGGTGACCCGGCGAGGCCCTTGGAGGGCGACGTGCTACAGCCACTTGTGGCCCGAGCAAACGGTAGTAAGTGTAGGTATGGGGGTTTCGACTCCCGTTGGCACCTTTCTTGATTTCCCCCCAGGCATGAGCCGCATCGTCTGCCGCTTCGTGTTCGTCCAATGAGACGCTCCTACCTCTTCGCATTGCCGCTCGCTGCTGCGTTGCCGGCGGTCTTCCAGGCTTGCACCAGCCGGGAAGTCGTGGCGGTGGTCGTGGAGGAGGTCGCCGTTCAACCGCCGTCGGCGACCGTAACCCTTGGAGACAGTCTGCAGCTCACGGCACTCATTCAGGATGACCGTGGCTTCGTGTTGAGGGGTGCCGCACCCTCCTGGTACTCCAGTGGGGAGACCATCGCCGTCGTCGACTCCGCCGGCATGGTTCAAGGCCTGCGGGCCGGCTCGGTCGACGTTTCGGCCTCTTTTGGGAGTGCCACCGGCATAGCTCGGATCACGGTAACGCCTCCTCCGGTTTACGGGTACGCGGTCCTCGAGACATCCGGATCGACCGTCGTCAGCGAGGGCGTCGGCGCGGACGAGTTCTCCCTGGTCCTTCTAGCCGAGCCCTCCCAGGACGTCGTTCTCGACATCGTGAGCGCCGACCCCGGCGAGGTCGAGGTGGACTCCACCTCTCTCGTGTTCACTCCAGACGACTGGAGTGCTCTCAGGACCGTCCTCGTCCGTGGCGTCGTCGACGGCTTCGTCGACGGCGATCAGGTGACCGAGGTCGTCGTCTCCGTGGACCCCGCGTCGGATCCTGCCTTCGCAGGGCTATCCCCCAGAGTCGTCGCGGTGAGCTCGCTGGACGCCGAAACCGCTGGCTTCACGGTTACGGAGACCGGTGGTTTCACTCGGGTCGACGAGGGCGAGTCGACGGACACCCTGCTCGTCGCTCTGGACGCCAAGCCCGCTTCCACCGTGGTCCTGAGCCTCTCGAGCGCCGATCCGAGCGAGGTGGTGCTGGACTCGACGAGGTTGACCTTCGCACCATCCGACTGGGCGACCGCCAAGAGGGTGACCGTCGCAGGGCTGGAGGATGGTGAGCGGGACGGAGATCAGTCCACCCTCGTCGCGGTGTCCGTCGTGGATGAGCAGTCCGATGAGCTCTGGGATGCCGTTGCCGACCAGAGTGTCGAGGTCCGGACTGTCGACGGCTCTTTGGGGGTCAGGATCAACGAAACCGATGGAGGGACGTCGGTCGACGAGGGAGGGAGTGAAGACAGCTTCTCCGTTGTGCTGACCAGCCCACCCGCGTCCGAGGTCGAACTCGGCATCTCCGTGGCCGACGAAACGGAAGTGAGGGCCGACCGGTCGACTCTTACCTTCGGACCCTCGAACTGGAGCAGTCCACAGGAAGTAACGCTCCGTGGCGTCGACGACGATGCCGTGGACGGTACTGCCGTGACTCCCGTGACCGTCGAGGTCCTGCAGGGATCAGACCCGGCATGGCTCGGACAAACGCCGTCGGAGATCATGGTGACCACCCTCGACGACGATGTGGCGGGCGTCGACCTCACGGAGACGAAGGGCTCGACGGTGGTCGCGGAGGACGGTGAAGTCGACCAGGTCCGGGTCGAGCTGAGCGGTCGCCCCGTGTCCGACGTCATCGTAACCGCGGTGAGCGCAGACACCACGGAGGTCCAGGTCGAGCCGTCGGTGTTGACGTTCACACCGGAGAACTGGGATGAGCGGCAGAACTTCACCCTCACGGGCGTCGATGACGAGGAAGTGGACGGCTCCACGTTCACCGACCTCACGATCTCGGTGGATCCGAGCTCCGCGGATGCCTTCACGGAGCTTCCCCCTCAGGTGGTGACTGTCCAGAACGCGGACGATGAGGAGGAGGTCTACACCATCGACCAGACTGGAGACGCCACCATCGTTTCAGAGGGCGGCTCCAGCGATACCTTCGACCTTTCGCTCATCTACCGCCCCGAGTGGTCGGTTACCATCCGGGCGACGAGCCTCGATGAGAGCGAAGTGACGGTGAGTCCATCCAGCATCACGATCTCGCGATTCGGGGACTGGAAGGACCCTCGCACCTTCGTGGTCACCGGGGTGGACGACTCCGTCCCGGACGGCGACCAGATGTCGCTGATCCTCCTCGAAGTGGAGGCCGTGTGGTGGGATGACCGCTATGTCG
This sequence comes from Gemmatimonadota bacterium, assembly GCA_013002885.1. GTDB lineage: Bacteria > Gemmatimonadota > Gemmatimonadetes > Longimicrobiales > Gaopeijiaceae > UBA2589. Next base: position 13,176 of record JABDLS010000092.1, read on the forward strand.
ACGCACCCGACAGGACTGTCCCGGTTACGACGCTGGACGACGACGGAGCGGGCGGGTCGGAAGGATCGGACGGAGGGTGAACCAGGGTACGGTTGGACACCGGTTTACTCACGATCCACATACTTTCTCTCCCTCGAGCACCTGTGAGGCGATGCGCGAACTCCTACCACTACCTACCTTCGCGAGCAGTAGGTATGATGGGTTCCAGTTCCGTCGCCACACCGGCGTTTCGTGGCTCCACGCTCTCCCGCGCACGAATCGGTACCGAGTGGCCGCGAGTTGTGCTGAGTTTCAGAGGTCCCCGTGAGATACAGCTCGCGTTTCAAGGCAGAAGCAGTGCGATCGGTGCTCGAAAGCGAGCGGCCGATTTCGTGGATCGCCCGCAAGCTTGAAGTCAGTCCGAGCACCCTGAGGCGATGGATGGACGAGCTGGAACCTACCCTCCGAGCGGAAGATGAAGCGGTGGAGAGTAACGACGACCTGGCCGCGGGGGGTGCCGATTCCTCGGAGGACACCGGCGATTCGGACGAGGAGGGACTCAGCCTCTGGTTCAAGGGCATGGCCGTGCATCTGGCCGAGAGTTCTCCCAGACCTGTGGAGGAAGTGGCGAGGCAGTTAGGGGTTTCGGCGAGCAGTCTGGTGCGGTGGAGGCTGGAGGTGGCCGAGGAGGCATCGAGTAAGGGCGGTCGGACCCCGGCAGAGGCCGAAAAGGCACCGAGTGAAGTCGAGAAGGCGTCCACTCCAACCGAGACGGCATCCACCCAAGCGCAAGAGGTACCCACTCAAGCCGAGGAGGCATCCGCTCAGGCACAGGAGGCATCCACTCAGGCCCAGGAAGCATCCACTCAGGCCCAGGAGGTACCCACTCGTCGAGCCGAGGAGGTCTCCACTCACGCCCAGGGCGTACCCACTCGTCGAGCCGAGGAGGCCCCCACTCGAGCCGAGGAGGTACCCACTCGTCGAGCCGAGGAGGCCCCCGCTCGAGCCAAGGAGGTACCCACTCGTCGAGCCGAGGAGGCCCCCGTCGAAGCCAAGGAGCTCTCCATACAAGCCTGGGTGGCATCCACTTCGTCAGGGATGGAACCACCGCCGTCGATCGATCCGGTCGGGGCGGCGCCGGTTGAAGCCTCGGCCGGTAGTTCCGAAGAGTCTCAGACGCCCAGCGAGGAGAACTCGGAGGAAGAAGCTGACTCCGCGGATGTTCACGACCCGGCGCCTTCCGACGAAGGCCCTGCACGCCAGGTCATGCCCACCTCCCTGACTCCGACGGTCAGGTCACCCGTGGAATCTCCAGCGGGCCGGGACCGTCGGTCCCCCCCCCGGCCTCGGCCTTCACATCGCGGGACCGGTTTCCGAGGGCACCCGCCCGAGGTCGAGACGCGGACGGCGCCGACCATTACGGATAGCGGGACAATCGACCTCTCCGACGTGCTCAACGTGCTAAGGCGAAGAGCTCTTCTGGTGCTCTCGTCAGTACTCGTGTGTACGGCTGGGGCCGCGTTCTTCGCGCTCCGGGAGATGCCGCAGTACAGGGCCACGGCGGTACTACGCCTCGGTGGATCCGGACGCGAGGCCATCACACAGGGCTTCGAGGCACCCGTCGAAGAAGGAGACCGGTACGTCAATCCTCTGCTTTCCCAAACCGAGCTCCTTCGCAGCCGATCGCTCATCGCTGACGCAGTGGACGCGGTGGGATACCGGCTTCGACCCGACTACAGTCGATATGGCCCCAACGTCGTCACGTCGGTCCGGGTTGCCCCGGGCGTCGTGCCCGACACGTTGTGGGTGTTCTTCTACACCGATGGGGTCATCGCGCAATTCGCAGGTCTAGAGGGCCGGGCGGACTACGGTCAGCCTTTGAGCGTAGGGGGAGTCGGCTTCACGGTTCCACGGCCGCAGGAGCCCAGCCGAACCGCGTGGACCGTCATCTCTCAGGAACAGGCGGTCGACCGGATGCTGGCCCAGTTGAGGATCACCCCCAGGGTGGAAACGAACATCGTGGACGTTTCGTTTCTCCACCCCAACCCTGAGACGGCCCGGTCTGTGGTCAACACGCTGGTTATGGATTATCAGCAGTTCGAGGCTGATTTCGCTCAGGAGCGATCACGACGGAGACGCCTGTTCCTCGAAGAGCAGGTCGCCCAGGCCGACTCGGGCTTGGCTCAAGCCCAGGCCAACCTGCGCAACTTCCAATCGAGGGGTCAGACGTACAACGCGCGCCAGGAGCTGTCGGCTCAGCAGCAAAACCGTATGCTCCTCGACATACGTAGAGGCGAGTTGGACGCCGACCGCAGCATGTTCGGGGGGCTACTCGCTCAGCTCGACTCATCGAATGATGAAGAGCGCTGGGAGGTGCTGCGGACGCTGGTGTCGGCCCCTGGAATCGCCGAGAACCCGGCAGTCTCGAGGATCCACGAGCAGTTGATCCGACAGCGGGCCGAGCTCGACTCCCTGACCAGTGGATCATTCGGCAGCTCCGTGAGCAACCCTGACGTCCAGCGCCAGATTGAGCTCATCCGCACGTCCGAGGGAGAGTTGAGTGGTGCGATCCGAAGCCACCTCGCCTCGTTGGACGCCCGAGCGGCGGCCCTCGAGGAACTGGCAGAGAGGACGTCGGAGGCGTTGGCAGGCCTTCCCTATCAGCTCGCCGAAGAGGCGCGTCTCGATCAGATCGTCGAGACATATCAGACCGTCAGCGAGCAGGTCCGGGAAGAGCTCCAGAGAACGAGGGTCGCCGAGGCCGCTACGGTCGGCCAAGTCGATGTCATCGACCTGGCCAATCTGCCCTACGAGCCCGAGCCAGGAACGCGGGCCATCAAGATCGCGGTCGGGCTACTCGCCGGATTGACCCTCGGGTTCGGCTCGGCCTTCTTGCTCGAACGCGGCAATCGTGTCGTACAAACCCGGGCGGAGGTCGAGGAGGCGTTCCGCCTCCCGGTCATGGGGGTGATCCCCAAGGCCCTCGACAGCGACCTGGCCGACCTGGAACGGCTGCTGTCGACGAACGGAACGCCAAAGGTAGAGTGGAAGGTCGGCGATCAGCCCGCGGCCCGGAAAGGCAGCCAGCCGAGGGAAGCGTACCGCCTGCTGCGAACGAATCTGATGTTCGCGAGTTGGACCGACGGTGTGCGAAACATCGTCGTCACCAGTACCGCGCCACAGGAGGGAAAGACCCTTACGTCGGCGAGTCTAGCGGCGTCTCTGGCCGAGGAGGGCGTCAGGGTCCTTCTGATGGATGCTGATCTGTGGCGAGGTAGGATTCACAACATGGTGGGCGTGCCCCAATCTCCCGGCCTCGCCGATGTCCTGGCAGGCAAGGTCGAGGTGCGAAGCGCCATCCGCCGCACCGGATTAGCCACGCTCGACGTGCTCCCTCGGGGCACCCGGCAGTCGGACCCATCTCTCCTTGCCCGAAGCACCGCGCTGGACCACGTGCTGAGCCAGCTCGACAGTGAATACGACTTGCTGGTGATCGATGCCCCCCCGGTGCTGGCGGCGGGAAGTGCTCCTGTAGTCCCCGCAGTCGCCGACGGAGTTCTCCTCGTGGTGCGCGCAGGCCAAACGGATCGAGGAGCGCTCCGAGAATGCCTGAGGGAGTTGGGCACCGTAGGGGCCAGCGTTCTGGGCATCGTGCTCAACGACCCAGAGGACCTTACGGCCTGGAACGATCGGGGCTACCACACCCGCTACGAGTACGCCGAATCGGAGAGCTGAAGCCGGGAAGCCCCTGACGTGATGGGGTGGTTCCTGAAACGCTTCGGCTAGGCACCAATGAGGCGAGCGCCTTCGCAAGCAAGACGCTCTCTCCGATCCAATCCCACCTCTCTGATTCCCGCGGTGGCCGGTCTACCGTCGGACGCTGGACACCGTACATAACGCGCAACACGTCTGGCCTAGCGGAAATTTGCCCGATACCGAGGGGGGCTATTGTCCGAACGGCCGAACCTTCGTATTCCTCCGGGACAGTTGGACTGTAGTCGCATCACCATGGCTCCCCCCCCCAGAGTCGGAGAACGATCTTGCCATCACGGCGCACGCGTGTGCGATCCGTCATCGCCGCCTTCCTCGCCTCTGGCGGCGTACTCCTTGTTTCGTGCCAAAGCGACAGCGTTGGCCCCCACCCCACCGACCTCGTCGAGTTACAGTTCGACGTATCGGGCCCGGATCCCGTCTGGATCGGCGCCGGCGACATCGCGTCTTGCGGCAACGACAATGACGAGGCCACCGCGGTGGTCATCGATTCGCTTCTTCTGGAACATCCCCAGGCGACGGTGTTCGCCGCGGGGGACAACGTCTACGAAGACGGGACAGCTCAGGAGTATGCCGACTGCTACGACCCCACCTGGGGACGTTTCCTGGACCGGACTTGGGCCGTCCTAGGCAACCACGAGTACCAAGTCGGGGACGCCACTGCCTCGTACGACTACTTCGGTTCGCGGGTGGGTCCGCGGGGGCAAGGCTACTACAGTCTCGACGTTGGCGATTGGCACATCGTCATGCTGAACACCGGCGACGAGAACTTCGTGCCCTATGGGGCGGGCTCGGCACAGGAGCAATGGCTGCGAGCTGACCTGGCTGCGACGACGAAAGCGTGCATCATGGGCGTGTTCCACCATGCGAGGTTCTACTCGCCCGACGTAGGAGAGGTGGAGAGCTACAAGGAAGACCAGAGGCCCGAAGCGCTTTGGAACGCCCTCGAGGACGCGGGAGCTTCTCTAGTCGTCGCCGGTCACCGGCACCGCTACGAGCGGTGGGCCCCGGTGGACCGGAACGCGAACATCGACCACACCGCCGGGATCCGGCAGATCGTCGCGGGAACCGGCGGCAAGAGTATGAGCGGCCTACCCCTTCTGTCGCCGGCTCCCCAAGCGGAGTCGGTCGGGGTGGACAACGGCTACGGAGTCGTGAAGCTCACACTCCGCCCCGGTGCCTACGATTGGGAGTACGTACCGATCGCTGGAGTGACATTCACAGATTCCGGCTCCGCTGCCTGCGTGGGCGGATTCCCAAACGCGGACTTCACCTGGGAGGAGGGCCCGCTGCTGGGGGTGGACTTCACGGACACGTCGACGGACAGTGACGGTACGATCGTGTCGTGGAGCTGGGACTTCGGTGACGCGAGCCCGACCTCGTCGGCCCAGAACCCGAGCCATACGTACGCGTCGGCCGGCACGTACTCGGTCACGTTGACTGTGACCGACGACAATGGCCTCTCGGGGGCGACGACGAAGTCGGTGACCGTGGGACCGCGGCCCCCGAGCGCTGACTTCACGTGGCAGACGGTGGCGCTCCAGACCAACTTCACCGATACGTCGACCGACTCCGACGGGACGATCGTCGGCTGGCTGTGGGACTTCGGCGACTCGAGCCCGACGTCGTCGGCCCAGAACCCGAGCCATGGCTACGCAGCGGCTGGCACCTACTCGGTCACGTTGACGGTGACCGACGACGACGGCGGGACCGACGCGGTGACGCTGCCCGTCACAGTCACGGGCGCGAGTAGCGGCGATGTGGTCTACCTCTCGCCCACGTCGACGATCACGCTCGGTGGAATCCAGGTGAAGGACGAGGATGTGGCCACCTATGACGTCTCCTCCGGCGTCTGGGCAATGCACTTCGATGGCTCCGATGTCGGCTTCGGTGATGACATGGATGCGGTCCACCTGCTGCCCAACGGTGATCTTCTCTTCAGCCCCAAAACCCTGGACTCGATCCCCGGCTACGGGGCAGTGGACGAGAACGACATCGTGCGTTTCAGCGGGACCTTCGGCGAGAACACGTCGGGAACGGTTTCGCCGTACCTAATCGGTAACAACGTCGGCCTTGTCGGAGAGGATATCGACGCGATCGGGTTCGCTCCCGACGGCCGCCTGGTCATCAGCTTGACCGGTTCGTTCGCGGTACCGGGCGTGTCCGGAAAAGACGAGGATCTCATCGCCCTCGAATCCGGCACAACGTGGGCGATGTATCTGGACGGATCGGACGTCGGGCTCAGCGACACATCCGAAGAGGATGTGGCGGGTGTCTGGCTCGACCCCGATGCGGGGGACATCTATCTGACCACCGCCGGTCCCTTCGACGTCCCCGGGGTCAGCGGTGACCCTTCCGACATCTTCGTCTGCAGCCCCCAATCACTGGGAGAGACGAGCTCCTGCACATTCAGTTCCTACATTGTGGGCTCCCTCATTGGACTGGCCGGCAACGAGATAACCGGATTCCATATCCAACGGGGTGCCACGACGCCGAACGTCGCGCCGACCGCCGACTTCACGCACGTCGTGACGGATCTCCAGGCGGACTTCACCGACGCGTCGACCGACTCCGACGGCACGATCGTCGGCTGGCTGTGGAACTTCGGCGACTCGAGCCCGACCTCGACGACCCAGAACCCGAGCCATAGCTACACGACGGCCGGCACCTACTCGGTCACGTTGACGGTGACCGACGATGACGGCGCGACCGGAGCAGTCACGTTGCCGGTCACGGTCACGAGCACGAGCACCGGCGAGCTGATCTACCTCTCGCCGACGTCGACGGTCACTCTCGGTGGAATCCAGGTGAAGGACGAGGACCTGGTCACCTACGACGTCTCCTCCGGGGCATGGGCACGGTACTTCGATGGCTCCGACATCGGCTTCGGTGATGACATGGACGTGGTCCACCTGCTGCCCAACGGTGATCTTCTCTTCAGCACCAAGGCTCTGAACTGGATCCCCGGCTACGGGCCGGTGGACGAGAACGACATCGTGCGGTTCAGCGGGAACTTCGGCGAAAACACGTTCGGAACGGTTTCGCCGTACCTGATCGGCGACAACGTCGGCCTGGCCGGAGAGGATATCGACGCGATCGGGTTCGCTCCCGACGGCCGCCTGGTCATCAGCTTGACCGGGTCGTTCTCGGTACCGGGCCTGTCCGGAAAGGACGAGGACCTCATCGTTCTCGAGACCGACGGCACGACATGGTCGATGTATCTGGACGGATCGGACGTGGGGCTTAGCGACACGTCCGACGAGGATGTGGCGGGTATCTGGCTCGACCCCGACAACGGAGACATCTATCTGACCACCGTCGGTCCCTTCGACGTCCCGGGGGTCAGCGGCGACGCAGCCCACATCTTCGTCTGTAGCCCCCGCTCGCTGGGAGAGACGAGCGCCTGCACGTTCAGTCCCTACATCGCCCCGGCCCCCACTGGATTGGGGGGCACCCCGATCACCGGATTCTATGTCCAGCGTCGCTGACGGTGACCGCGACGACGGCGTCATCGACGTGACCATCGCGGGCGCTGGATTCGTGGCGGGAACGGCCGTGACCTTCGAGAAAGGCTCTGGTCCATCCCCTCACGTGATCGCTACGAGACGTCTCTCCGTACCCCTGCCCCCGCCGTCGCTCGGGAGTCGGCACCTCGTGGTGCTCACCAGACTGCCCGTCCCCCACCATCCGTTGTTGCACCGTACCTGCGGTGTGGTAGGGATGACACACTCGAGGCGACGGTCCACGACGTGCGAGCAGAGCCCTAAGTCTCTGTCGCGTTGGCAATAACAGAGCTCATGAGTACGGCCCATTCAGGGGGTGACGACCGGCACGGGACTTGTACTCCAGAGGGTGTCCCAGAGCGGGCAGGATCAGGCCACTCCCGCAAGGGCTCCACCCGCATAGCGACCCTCGAACTGGAATCGGGAAGGACCTCTACCATTCACCACTCCTTTGAGTTGGAGCCGGTTCCGTCTGGAGAGCCCGCGGAGGTAGAAGAGCGAAGGCGCTTTCCGCGCCCGGAGCCACCCAGAGCCCGCTTGGGGTGGGAGTACGTCTGGCGATCCGTCATCGTCAGCGTTCCGCTGCTCGCCTCGGATCTCTCGGCGTTGGCCGTCTCGCTTTGGGTTCCCTGGACCTTCCTCCAGTCGACGGTCTCCGACCTCTCGGTGGCCATGCCGACGCTCTTCGCGCTCCTCGCCTCGAGCCTGATCCTCGCGATGGCTGCCCTACGCCTGTATCCGGGATTCGGCGTACATGGAGTGGTCGAATTGGAACGTCTGGTGATCGCTTCGGTCATCGTCTTCGGCGCCTTCATCCTCTCGGAATTCCTCAACGATCCGAGCTGGGGACTCAAAGGGTTCTTGTTGGCCGCGGGGGCCGTCTACGTCGTCTCGGCACCGATCTTCAGGGTGTTGACGCGGAAGGCGATGCACCGGGCCGAATGGTGGCGTCAGCCGCTTCTCGTCTTTGGCCCGGATAGCGCTGCCCGACGGGTCAGCGACTACTTCTCGAAGAACCCGGGCCTGGGATTCAGCCCGATCCGCGTCGAGTGGAGAAACGGGGGAAACGGCACAGGCGTTTCCTACGAACAAGTAGCCCGCGACCCCCGTGTGGTCTCTCGGTTGGCCCGAGGCCATGGAGCCACGTGTGCCGCCGTGCCGCTTAGTCCCACGGATGCCCCGGAACAGGACTTCTTCCTGGAGCAGTGCGCGAACGTGTTTCCGCAACTCCTCATCGTGCCTGAACCCCGGAGCCTCCCGGACTTCTGGACGTGCTCGGCCGACGTCGGTGGCGGCGTCGGTGTCCGGGTTGGTAGGAGCCTGCTGAACCCCGTATCCAGGGGCATCAAGCGGGTGCTGGACTGGGCTCTTACGATACCGATCGTGGTTCTCACCCTGCCGCTATTCGGACTGGTCGCGCTGGTCGTGCGGCTGACTTCGCCTGGACCCATCTTCTACAGTTCAGAGCGCATCGGAAGGGGAAGGCGTCGGTTCCAAGCATGGAAGTTCCGGACCATGTACGTCGATGCCGACAGCGAGTTCGTCCGAAAGCTCAAGGCAGATCCGCAGCTCCGTAAAGAATGGGCCAAGACGAACAAGTTGCGGTCCGATCCGAGGGTCACACCGGTCGGACGCTGGCTACGAAAAGCGAGCTTGGACGAGCTCCCCCAGCTATGGAATGTGCTACGGGGCGACATGAGCTTGGTCGGGCCCCGGCCGGTGCTTCCGGAAGAAGTGGGCCGAAGGGGAAGAGACTTCGGACTCTACCTCAGCGTCCAGCCCGGCCTCACGGGTCTGTGGCAGATCTCGGGACGGAGCAACACCACCTACGATGAGCGTCGCCGCCTCGACAGCTACTACGTCCGGAACTGGTCGCTCTGGCTCGACATCTACATCCTGGTCGGCACGATACGGGCCGTGGTATCCGGGCATGGGGCTCACTGAAGGTGGCGACCCCGATCAACGGCGAACTCAGGTCGGCCCGCGGGCGGGCCCAGCTGACTTGCGGCGCCCGAGTCATCGCCTGGGGGTGCCCATGCGACGGGTGAAGGTCCTTCACGCGATCACGAACCTCCAGGTGGGCGGCGCCACCGACAACACGCTGATGACGGTGGCAGGCCACTGTCGGGAACGCTACGAAGTCCATCTGGCCGCGGGGGTCGTGGCTGATCATGAGAATTACACCGAGTGGAATGATCGGGCTGAGGAGTGCGCAGACCGGCTATTCTTAATCCCCGAGATGGGCCGTGCCGTACGCTTCGACCGAGACCTACGAGCCCTTCGCGTTCTCACGGCGCTCATGTCCGAGCAGCGATACGATATCGTCCACACGCACTGTTCGAAGGCCGGTCTACTCGGGAGGCTCGCCGCCCGTCGTGCGGGCGGATCGGTCGTGGTCCACACCTATCACGCCTTCGGGTGGCAGGCGGCCGGCGAGCAGGCGGATGGCTCGCGGCGCTCATGGGGTCCCGGCTTGGCCCGGGCGTTCTACCTCGGCGCGGAGAGGTATGCCGCCTCATTGAGTGACGCGCTCATCACGGTCTCGGACCTGAATCGCGAGATGGCCCTGGATCTCGAACTCGGCCCGCCGGAGAAGATCACAACGGTCAGGAGCGGAATTCAGCTCGACCGTCAGGCGGGATCCGATCGAGAGAGCCTGGCAAGCCGTCTCGGATTGGAGGCAGATCGACCGATCGTCGGCACCGTTGGCCGCCTCGCCGTCCAGAAGGACCCGTTGACGTTCGTGGCAGCCGCGCGGCGCGTCCTCGAGCTGCGGCCCGAGGTTCAGTTCATCATGGTGGGCGACGGCCCACTCGAAAGCGAAACGCGGGCGGCCATCGGAGACGAGTCCCGGATCCGGATGCTGGGCTATCGAGACGATGTGGCAGATCTTCTGGAGATTCTGGATGTCTTCGTCCTTTCATCCCGGTGGGAGGGCCTTGGCCGAGCACTGACCGAAGCGGTCGCTGCAGGGGTGCCCGTGGCCGCGACGGCGGTCGATGGCATCCCTGAACTCATCACCCACGGCGTCACCGGCAGGCTCTCTCCACCGGGTCAGGCGGTCGCCCTGGCGGACAACATCGTGTGGATTCTGAGCCACCTCGAAGAGGCGCGTAGGATGGCGGCTCCGGCTGCCGAGAAGGTCCGCCAGCAGTGGGGGGCCACCGAGATGGTGGAGACGATCGAAGAGCTCTACGAGGCGCTCTTGCGGGACCGCCATCCGAGATCCGGGAGACAGCGTGAGGTCGCGGCCCAGGCTCACGATTGATCAGGACGGACTCGCCATGCACCTCGGATTGATCGGTTGCTCCAGCGCGGGAAAGACGACGCTCGCGAAGGCGATCGTCGCCGCCTGTCGAGACCGAGGCATCTCGGCGCATCTCAGTGAGGACTTCGTTCTGCGACGGCTCCATCTCGCTTGGCTGTCCAGCCCGTTTCTGAGGCGGCGCGCCCTCGAAGTGGTGTCCTTCACCTGGCTCTTGTTCGGCTGGCGGCGACATCGACGCTACCTGGCCTTCGCCCTTCGACTCATCGCCAACGCCCCGGGAGGGTGGCTCTATCGCTTTGGATTGTGGCGACTGACGGTCCGGAAGCTGGCCCTTCATGCGCTCATCGATGGCGCGGTCCACGAAGATCAGATCGTCGTGTCGGACAACGAGGCCGCACTCCAGGCTGCGCATCATCTGTTGGTCCATCCCGAACAGGAGGACGAGGCGCCCGACGTCCCGGCGATTGCCGAGGCCATCCATGAGCTGGTCCGGCTTTCTCCCCACGCGGATCTCGTCGCGTACATCCGCGTGTCGGAAGCCGAGCTGGTCGAGCGTGTCATGCGACGGGGCCACGGCCGACTGGGTGTGACCGGGCGCCGTGGTGTGGCTCGGTTCGTGGCGCGAACTGTGGAGGCCTTCGAAGCTATCCTGGCCTCCCCTGCCACGGACGACTACCTCTTCGTCGTCGAACCGGAGGACCGACGGTCGTCCGGCGTAGATATCACGGGGCCTTCGACTTGGCCGGAAATGGTAAAGCCATTTCTACCCACCGCGCTGCGGGTCATGAATCGTCACCCTCACCGACCCCGCCATGTCGGCTCAGACTCCGAGTTGGTAGCCGACCTGATCGAGAGTCTCAATCGGAACGGGATCGTGTACTGCTGTCTGGACAATGGGTATGCCGATGCCCGCTTCAGGTCCGAAGGACTGGCATTACTGGTCGATGAAACGGACGACTCCGAGGCCCGGCGCCTCCTCACCGAACTCGGCTTCAAGGAGGTGTCCGAAGCAGGTTCGTCGCCCCATCCCGCCCCACCGGCCTACTTCGGTCTCGACCGCTCCTCCGGAGAGCTGGTGTGCGTCCGCGTGGGAACACAGGCTGCTTTCCAGACCGGAGCGAGTCGAGGCTACCGCATCCCCCTCGAATCCCTTCTCCTGGAGGAAGCCCGATGGCGCGGCGAGACGAGGGTGCCTTCTCCCGAATCTGCACTCATACTCTTCGTCCTGAGGACCGTCACCGAGCTTGGGACCCTGTGGGGTCTGCGGAGCTGGGCAAGGACGCGAGACGAGACCCGCGATGAGGTGCGGTGGCTCGCTACGCAGTGCTCGACCGAAGAGGCCCTCCGCCTCGTCGACACTTACTGTTCGTGGGTCGACAGGATGCACTTCCTCGCATGCCTTCAGGCCCTGTTCGAAGGCCGCTCCCGTGCGGCCATGCTCCGCTTGTCCTGGCGGTTCCGCCCTACTGTCCACCAGCGGAGCGAGGCGGGATGGATCCGTGGGGGTCCCGCCGTCCGGACATCGTGGCTGTCTCGACATCCGACGACGGCGAGTGGGACACCCTGGAGGCTACCGTCAGGGGGTGCGGTCGTAGCCTTCGTCGGTCCCGACGCGACGGGCAAGTCCACCCTCGCCGGTGACGTGGTGAGCCTGCTTCGACCCTACGTTCGGGTCGAGAGGGTCCACCTTGGCAAGCCGCCGGCCAGCGCGTGGACCTGGGGTCTCAATGTGGGTGTCAAGCTCCTGCAGGCCGTGCGTGGGAGGCGCCCCAGATGGAAGCCAGCCGCTCTGAAAGCCGCCGAGGCAGAACGCACCTGGAGCGTCGGTCCGGCAACCCTCGTGTACGGGATACGAGCCGTTGCGCTGGCCTATGACCGCCGCCGCGCTCTCCTACGGGCCGTCCGCGTCTCGCGACGAGGTGTGGTCGTCGTGTGCGACCGCTACCCGAATCAGGTGGTCGGCGCGATGGACGGTCCTCGTCTACCCGCGGACGCCCCGGGTCGAGGCGTCCTGAGCGGTCCGTACCGGTTCCTGGCGAGACTCGAACGGCGGCTGTACGATCGCCTACCCCCTCCGGATGTGCTCATAAGGCTGAGCGTGTCAATCGAGGAGGCTCAACGGAGGAACCGGGAGCGCGCAAAGGCGGACAAGCACACGGAAGCGGAACTCGAAGAACGCCATAGCCTCCCGCCGGTGGCGTGGCCTGTCCGTGAGGATCGGGTCAAGGACGTCGACACGGGGCGTCCGCTGGACGAGAGCCGACTATCGGTCCGGAGGGCTGTATGGGCTGCTCTGTGACGACGCGCCCTCGCTGGAGTCCTCCCCGTCCGAGTCCGGGCCGTACGCGTCCGGGTTCCCCGGGCGAACCGCGCAAGTCCGGCGCGATCAGCTTACACAACAGAGAGGTATCATCGACGTGAACACCGAGCTTGGTCGATCAAGGCACCGGTCCCTGATGCGGTCTACCACCTGCATCCTCTTGGGCACACAATTCCTCCTGGCCTGCGGGGCCTCCCACGCCCCGCCACCGGAACCTGTGGCGCCCGCTCAGCGGCCCTTGCGGTCCGGCGACATCTTGCAGATCGATGTCTGGCGACAACCGGAGTACTCGGGCCAGTTCCAGCTTGGGAGCAACGGGACCCTACTCCACCCCCTGTACCAGCAGATCCCTCTGGCGGGCCTGTCTCCGGGGATGGCGCGTGAGGAGATCTCGACGTTCTTGTCGGAGTACCTCCAGGGAGCGCGACTGCTGGTCGAACCTCTCTACCGCGTCTCGATCGGCGGGGAGGTCAGGTCACCCGACGTCTACCACGTAGGGGGTGGGACGACCATCGCCGAGTCCATCGGGGTCGCGGGTGGACCCACAAACCGGGCAGAGCTGAACAGGATCCTCCTCGTCCGCGACGGCCAGCAGTACGACCTGAGCCTGGGAGCCGACCTGGTCACGTTCGGGAGCATCCCCGTCATGTCGGGCGACCAGATCCTCCTCCATCCCCGGTCTGACTTCAGCATCTGGCGCGACGTCATCGCTCCGGTGGGGACGCTGGCATCGCTCATTCTCGTCATCATCCGAATCGGTGACAGGACGTGACTTCAGGAAAGAGATCCGCGTGGACGTAGGTCGCGTTGGGCCCTCGAGGTGGAGGGGGAGTAGGAGTCTACAACACGCTGCGGGCGACCAGGAGGACGCTCGTCGCGAGAAGAAGAACCTCCAGTCCCTTACGAAACTGAGCCGCGTTCACGCGGGCGAAGAGGAGTCGATCGGTAAGCAGGAAAACCGTGGCGGCGACGAGGGTCAGGAGCGCGTTCTGGGCCAGGGTGGGCTGCCACGAAGCGGGTCCCACCGCGAGCGTCGCGAGCTGGACGAGGGCAAAGAGGAGGTAGCAAGCAGCCACAGTCCCCCGAGCCGCCCGGCCGTGGAGGCCCTTGCCATATACCCAAGCCGTGAGAAGGCCGCCTCCGAGATTGGACGCACCGTGGACGGCGCCCATGAACGCGATGTACGTGCGCTCGTAGCGCAGCAACGCCTCGAGGCTCCGTCCGATCCAGCCAACTCGATCCTTGAGAGCTACCCAGGCGACGATTGCAGCGACGACGAGATCGAGGGGCGGGCGGTATGTCGAAGCCATCCACAACGTGATGGCGATGGCGGGCAGAGCCAGCAGACCGAGCTTGCTGATCATGCCCTTCTCCACATGCTCGGCGTCTCCAACCAGTTGCAGGACGCTGATGGATACGGAGACCGGAAGGAGGAATTGAAGAGCGGGAATGAAATCCAGTCCTATGAGCAGAAGCCAAGGCGTGCCGAACAGCAGAACACCGACTCCGAACAAGGACTGGATGACGGAGGTCGCGGACACGACAAGCACAGCAATTGTGAAGGAGAACATGGGATCACGCGGCGCTGGTGCAACTCAGTCGCACGAGAAGCTCCAGACGGATGGGGGGAGGAGGCCGGAAACGGTCGGCAAGTGACGGAGGGAACGTACCAATATGGCCCTTCCCCACGCATCAGGTCGACCGGTGTGAGACCTGCATAGATCTCATGAAGATGCTCAGCACCAAACGGGGAATTCTACGGAGGCTCGGCACCGCGTACTTCAAGGTCGCCATGCGCCTCAGCGGGACATCGCCAGGCGACCCCATCGTCATCGACCCCCACAGGGCCATCTACCTCGCCATTCCGCGGGTCGCTACCAAGAGCGTCCGGGCGGTCATCGCCGACCTCCTGGGCATCAAGACCAACGTCTCCATGTACGCGGTCACCTTCCCCCACGTCGACAAGAACAGGATCCGGGACGAGTATCCGGACTACTTCACGTTCGCCTTCGTCCGGGATCCCTGGGATAGGGTCGCCAGTGTCTACTTCGGGAAGGTCAAGCCGGGTAAGTACGTGCTGTACCTGCCCCGCTTGACCATGCTGCCCGTACGCATGACATGGGTCTATTGGCTCCTTTCGAAGTTGGGACTGGACCGCGTCGCGATCCCGTTCATGAGAGGTCCGCTCATCACGCCCGACATCTCGTTCGACGACTTCGTCGCGTTGGTGGCCGGCACCGAGGATAGCGATCTCGACCCCCATTTGAGAGGCCAACTCAGCTTCCTGACCGATGAACGGGGACGGCTGATCCCGGATTTCGTCGGCCGCTCGGAGGACATGCGCGCGAGCTTAGAGGAGGTGGGCCGGACTCTGGGGGTCGAGATACAGCAGGTACCCCGTTTGGGCGCGACCAAAGGGCAAAAGGGGAGGAACTACTCGAGGTTCTATTCGGAGCGGACCTGGGAGCTCGTACGTAGGAGATTCCAGGAGGACATAGAGGCGTTCGGGTACGATCCCTGTTGCCGGGCGACTCGAGACGGGATCGCACCCCCGCAGGCGTCGCTGCAGGGACAATCCGACACGGAATCAAGGTTGGGGTAAAGAGAATGGATATCAGACAATCGTGGCGCGTCAGAGGTCAGTGGCTCGTCGTCGGAGCATGTGTGATCGGCCTCGCCGGTGCTGCCCTCGCCTTTGCAACACCGGGAGGAGTAGCCGACCAGAAGGCCGCCGCACTGGATGGGTCCTGCCTCGAGGGCACTACTTCGTCGATCGTCAAGGCGACCGGTCGAGAGCGTGACTTCGTAGTCGACGCTCCGGGGCAAGTGATCGACGCCAGCGGGGTCACGTGGATCGGATCGGGGCAGGAATCGACGCTGGTCGGATTCGAAGGCGAGCACCCCACGTGTTTCAGCGGGGGGGCCGAGGGGGCGATCCTGGACGGGGGGTTCGAGCTTGACGCGATGTACGAGTGTACACCCGACCACTGCCCGGACAGGCAGTGCCCCCGCCCATGCTACGCATACCATTCGGCGGCTGGCCTGGGCCCGGACGCTGGGGGGCTCCAGATCGTGGAGGACGTTCAGATCCGGCGCACCGGTGATGGTATCAGTCTCCAGACCGCAGCATCCAGAGATGTGATCGCGCGGCGTGTCTACATGTACGAGATCCACGACGACGCCTTCGAGTCCGATTTCGGGCTCGCCGGGTTCACGGCCGAGGACAACCTCGTGGACGGCGCGTATACAGCGTTCGCCATGCGAATGAGGGACAGCGCCACCGAGGATCAACGTGATGAGCTGTGGACGATCCGTGACAACCTCATTCGCCTTCGCGAGTTCCCGAACGGCTACAGGCAGCGCCCAGGTCACGGGAATGTCTTCAAGCTCGACAATTCGCCCAACGAACCGCGGTTCCGGATGACGGGCAACACGGTGGTCATCGGACCCGACACCGGAGGGCAAACCCTGTTCCCGCCTGTGAGCCGTGTAGAGGAGTGCCGCGAGAACCTGTACCTCTTCGTCGGGACCGAGGGGCAGTGGCAGGACGCCCTCGTCAGCGACAATCTCGCCGACGGTGGGAACAACGGGGAGCGTATGGCGGCGTTGAACCAGAGTTTCCCGGGGTGTTTCGAAGTCCGGATCCGGTCCTCCGGGATGAGCGAAGACGACTTCCTTGCAACGGAGGGCTGGTCGGACGCAGTGGACCGTTGGAAGGCCGAGCATGTCGCCGGCTTGATTGGCTAGTCGTCGTTGTGAGCCCGACACTCCCCCCCACGTGACCCATCGGAGGCATGCGATGGCCGGTTCCGGCCTAAAGGTGATCTACGTCATGGGCGCCGGACACATCGGCTCCACTGTGCTCGATGTCGCCATGAGCTCCCACCCCAGGCTGGAGAGCCTCGGCGAGGTCTCCAAGTTCCACGGGTTCGGTTGGCACCTCCACGAGAATCGTCACTGCGCCTGCGGGACGACCGTGCACGACTGCCCCTTCTGGACCGCAGTCAGGCACCGCTGGTCCGAGTTGACCGGTAGTGACGACGCGGCCCGGTACATGACGCTTCAGCCCCGACACGAACGAACGGCTGCCGGTTGGAGGCGGCTCGTACGGAATCGCTTCAGTCGGACGCCGGACTTCCTCGAGTACCAGAGGGGTACCGAAGCCATCTACCGGGCAGTGCAGGAGATCGGAGGTAGCGAGTACCTCGTCGATTCCTCCCTCACCCCGAAGCGAGCGTACGCACAGGCGATGAACCCCAACATCGATCTGTACCTCATCCACCTCGTCCGGGATGGAAGGGGAGTCATGTGGTCCCTGATGAAGCCCAACAAGAAGATCCCGGGCCGGCCCTACGTGCCGGCACCCCCCAAGCGCACGACGAAGTACTGGATCTCGGCGAATCTGCAGAGCGCCTGGGTCATGCGGAGCGTGGACGAGAAGAAGCGGCTTCGGATTCGTTACGAGGACTTCGCATTGGACCCGTCGCGCACGTTGGAACGCATCGGGACGTTGATCGGAGAGGACATGTCGGGCCTGGTCGAGAACGGACGGTTGACGACCCCCAGCAGTACTCGCCACACCGTGGGTGGCAACCGGGTGCGGTTCATCAAGGACGAAGACCTGCAGATCCGCGCCGACTTCTCGTGGCTGGACAACCTGGCAGACGAGCACCGGAGGTTGTTCTGGCGAAGGGCTGGATGGTTGGCTCGCCGCTTCGGATACCTGCGCGATCAAAGACAATACGGGAGCAGTCCCTCGGAGGACCGCGCTCTTCTGGGGTCCAGATGAGACAAGTCGGTTCTCCGGTGGAATGACGGAGTGGTCGTGAAGGAGCAGGACCGGCCCCGAGGTACTCTGGCTCGCGTCATGCTCGCCAATATGGTTTGGCGATCGATCGGGCTGTACTCGAATGCCTTCCTGAGCATCTTCGTCTTCGCGACGCTGTCGCGCCTTCTGTCTCCGGAAGATTTCGGGGTCATGGGCATCGCGACGATCTTCGTGGCGCTGGCGGAGATCTTCTCCGACCTCGGCGTCGGTCCGGCGATCATCCAGAGACCGGAGTTGAAGGAAGCGCACCTACGGGTCGGGTTCACCACGACCGTCCTCCTCGGCATGGCCATGGTCGTCATCCTCTGGCTGTGCTCGCCACTTCTGGCGTCGTTCTTCCGCGACCCGACCATCGCCGGTGTGCTCTACGGTGTGAGCTTCAGCTTCCTGTTCAGCAGCTTCGGCGCAGTATCGGAGGCCCTGCTCAGGCGGGAGTTGCGGTTCAAGCGACTCATGTGGGTAGATCTGTCTTCCTATACCCTGGGGTATGCGGTCGTCGGCCTCGGCATGGCATGGAACGGCTTCGGGGTCTGGTCCCTGGTCGGGGCGACGCTGAGTCAGAGCCTTCTGAAGAGCGTCTTCCTGCTCTTCGCGAGGCCACACCCGATGTTGCCGTCCCTGGCCCGCCAGGAGCTCCGGGAACTCGTCTACTTCGGGGGAGGCATGACGCTGTCCCGCCTCTTCGCTTTTGGTGCCAGCCGCGGGGACTACCTGGTGGTAGGACGGGTTCTAGGTGTAGGTCCTCTGGGAGTGTACACGAGGGCCTATCGCCTCATGAACTTGCCCGCGAACTACGTCGGAAGGGTGCTGGACACGGTCCTCTTCCCCGTCATGGGGAAGATCCAGAGCAACATACCGCGCTTGACGAAGTTCTATCTCACCGGGGTCGCGACGATCAGCCTCACATGCGCGCCCCTGGGTATGTTGATGGCCGTGGCGGCGCCAGAAGTCGTCAGCGTAGTTCTGGGCTCGCAGTGGACAGAGGCTGTGCTGCCATTCCAGATCCTCGCGTTCGCAGTCCTCCCGAGGGTCTCCTACAAGATCGACAACTCCCTGGCCAAAGCCATGGGGGCCGTGTACCAGCGCAGTGCCCGGGACGCTGTCTATGCCGTCGCGGTGATTCTGGGAGCGGGAATCGGGCTGAGGTGGGGCCTGCCCGGGGTGGCTACCGGCGTCCTTTGTGCCGTGATCCTGAACAACGTCATGGCCTTCCGGATGAGCGTGAGGTTGCTGGGGTGCTCGACGACCCAGTACGTAAGGGCCCAAGCCCCGGGCCTGCTCATGGCCATGGTCGTCGGTCTGGTTGCCCTACCGACTCGGTATCTCTGCCTGACCTACGCCAGTCCGGATTGGATGACCCTGGTTCTCACGAGCCTCGCCGGAAGCCTGGCCGTACTCTCGTTGTTCATTTGGCAACCCACCCGGATCGCCGGGGTCCATGGGACCGACGCGGTGGTGATGGTCTTCGAGTCCATCCCCCGGAACTTCTTCCCCAAAATCGTAGACCGATGGTTCAACAACAGGGTCGTAAGCAGCGCGACTTGAGGGAGCCACTCCCGGTGATCCGGCAACTCTTCACGGACCTCGAGGAAGAGCGAATCGCTTACGCCGTCTGGAAAGGGAGCGGGGGCTTGGCCGACGCGCTGGCCGGCAAGAAAGACATCGATCTGCTCGTAGGGCAACGGGACGGCGTGCCGGCCCTCCTGGGGCACCTCGGATTTCGTCGATTCGCCTCGCAGCCCTGGGTGGCTGATCCCCACGTGGAGGATTGGATCGGTATCGACTCCGACTCGGGAGCGCTCGTGCACCTGCACCTGTACTACGAGCTCGTCGCCGGACGGCGATTCGTGGAGGAGTACCACCTGCCCTGGAAGGAGACGCTTCTGAGCGGTGCCCAGCGACATCGCGAGTTCGACATCGATGTGTGCGATCCCGATCTCGAGATCCTACTCCTCGGGATCAGGATCGCGTTCGCAACGGCCCCGACACCGGTGGCGCTACTGGGACGCTCCCGAGCCACCGCGAGCCTTGGGGCAAAGCTGTCCGAACTCCGAGGGCGCGTCGATGAGGCGTCCGTGCGGAACTACGCGGAACAACTCCTGGGCCAGGGTGTGGGTCAGGAGTACGCCATGATCGTCGTTCGTGGAGACACCAGAGAGCCTGAGGTCCTGTCCCGACTCCGTGCCATCACCCTCCGATCCCTCTCGCCCCATCGAAGATTCGGGAGGATCAAGGCTACGCACATGCAGCTGTCGCGCGGCTGTAGAGCCCTCGTCGCCCGTGCCAAACGCAGAATCGGTGTGTTCAGCCAGACGAAGAAGCGGATGGAGGGTGCGGGCGCCATCATAGCCATCATCGGCTCCGATGGTGCGGGCAAGTCGACCGTCACTCGGGAGCTGGTGCGTTGGCTGAGGTGGAAGGTCGACGCGCACATGGTCTATCTGGGTAGTGGAGATGGGAGGGTAGGGCTGCCGGTGAGGGTCCTGAAGTCACTCGCGTCGCGAACGAAGCCTTCCAAACGAGGTGTTGCCTCGCACGGGACGAAAAGAGCCTCGGAAGACCGGCTACGTAGGCGTCCCCTCGTCAAGGAGCTGGGATCGTGCCTCCTGGCTCTTGCCATCGGCAACGAACGGTTGCGGAAGGTCAGGAAGGCGCATCGAGCTCGCAGGAAAGGCTCCGTTCTGATCACTGATCGCTTTCCCCAGCGACAGTACCCCGGGATATACGACGGTCCGAAGCTGGACTCAGCAGACGGTGGCTCCGCACTGCGTCGCTACTTCGCGAAGCTCGAGGAGCAGATCTACCGGGAGATCGAAGCCCAGCCCCCCGACCTGGTCGTGCGGCTCCGTGTCCCGGCGAGCGTTGCACTCCACAGGAAGCCGGATCACAGTGAGGCCGAAATCAGGCGGAAAGCCGAGCTGACAGGGCAGATCGAGTTTCCCGGGGCCACGGTCCTGGACGTCGACGCGTCGGCTCCCCTCGAAGACGTGCTGCGCTCCGTGAAGACGGTCGTCTGGAATTCGATCTGAGCTCATGTCACTCCCTCTCGTCGTCGAATTCATCGGCCCTCCGGGCGCGGGCAAGACCGCGGTGGCGCATGAAGTCATCGAGCACCTCGAAGGAGAGGGGTATCGATGCTTCGGACACAGCAAGGCGAGGGCGCCTGAGTCCATCGACAAGAAGTCAGGCGGGATAGGGAGCAAGTTGACGACTCTCGTCCGATTCGCGGTCTTGTGCCTGAGCCACCGTCGGCTGACCGTTGCCGCGCTGCGCTATACACAGGCGGTCAGACCTCGCGACGTCTCGGGTCTCCGCCGACTCTTCATCCTGCTGTCCAGATTCGGATTCGTCAGAGACGTCATGGCGGAAGGGTACGATTTCGTGATTCTCGATCAGGGGCCCCTTCAGAACATCTGGTCAATCGGGACCACCGGTGACGTTCGACCCGCCGATCGAGAACTCCTTCGGGTGGTTCGGAGTGTGGTAGAGGACCTGGCTCCGATCGTGGTACTGGTCGAAGTCGATGCTGATCTGGCCAGTGAGAGGATCGCAACGAGGCCCACCATGCGCAGTCGTTTCGACCGTATGTCGCGTTCCGAGGCAAGCGAGTCATTGGCGCAGCATGAGGAGCTCTTCAGGCGTCTATTCGAGCTCGCGGGACGAGTGGGCAGTCCGGAGGGCGTGAGGATCGACGGCAGCCGACCCATCGCGCGCAATGCCGATCGGCTGCTCCCCCTCATCAGCCGCGCGCGGCAGACCCATGCCCGCTGACCGGGGAGCTCCTGACCGGGGACCCAGCGACCTGGGGGCCGTTGGCCGCGAGGGACTGCGTCTCCTCGCGACGTGCAACTACCCGTCGGACGTCCGGCCGTCGCTGCAGGTGTTCGTGCGGGCGCTGCTCCTCGAACTGCGGGCACTGGGTGCCGACGTCACGGTCATCGCGCCGGAGTCGATCGCGAATCTCACAAAGCCCGTCACGGGATTCCGGATGGCACCGCGGCGAGAGGATCGCGACCAGTTGCGCATCCACCGTCCCCGCTACGTGACCTTGTCCAAGGTCCCCCTCCCCTTCGGCCTCCACACGTCTCGCTGGGGGACTCGCTCCTACGTCCGGGCCGCCCTCGGGGTAGCCGAACAGCTCGGTGGTCCATACGACGTGACCTATGGTCACTTCCTCTACCCCCATGGGCTCGCAGCCGCCGTCCTCGGTCGCAAGCTGGGAGTGCCAGCCGTGGCGTCTTTGGGCGAGTCCAGCTTCAGTCGGTACGACAACGTCTACGAGGAGCGTGAGATCGGGGATCTACTGGCTCGCTTCACGGGCGTGGTGGCGAACTCGGAGCTGATCAAGGACCGCTGTGTCCAGAAGTACGGGCTCGCGGCAGACAAGGTCAGGGTGTTCCCGAACGGTGTGAATCGGGAACTGTTCGCACCGATGGATCGTCGCACCGCGCGTCACCGATGTGGCCTGCCTCCGGACCGTGCCATCATCATATCCGTCGGCCAACTCGTAGAACGAAAGGGGCCACTCCGAGTCATGAAGGCAATCGAGTCGCGACCCGAGATCGGTGCCGTCTTCCTCGGCGAGGGCCCACAGGTGCCCAGCGGGCCTCAAGTGCTGTTCAGCGGAGTCGTGCCGCACGAGGAGGTCCCGATATGGTTGAGTGCGGCGGACCTGTTCGTCCTGCCCACTCTGGACGAGGGCTGCAGCAACGCTATTCTGGAGGCCATGTCGTGTGGACTCCCCATCGTTTCGTCTGACCTGCCGTTCAACGACGGCCTCCTCGACGAGGCCGTGTCCCTGCTGGTTGACCCCCTCGACCCCAGTCAACTGAGTACGGCTGTCTTCACCTTGCTCGACGACCCCGGACGGAGAGAAGAAATGAAGGCGGCGGCCCTGACCTCGGCTCGTCACTTCCGCTTGTCGGATCGTGCGCAGCGTGTACTGGCCTTTCTGCGTGAATGTGCGGACCGGGGCTCGGTGCCGAGATGAGCGTGCTCCTGCTTGCTCCCGCGTCGCTCGCCGGCCTGGGCGTTGCCATCGCCATCTTTCACCGGCCCGCTATCGGTGCGGCACTGATACTCGCTGTGGTGAACTTCGAGGGCTCGGTGGAGGTGGCCGGCGTAAGTGCCGTGAAGCTCCTGTCGGCCTTGTGCGGGGGCATCCTCCTCCTTCGCGTCGTGGTCGCGAAGAGCAAGATCAAGGTCGATCTTACGACGTGGTTCATCGCCCTCTTCCTTACGTGGGTGGCCATCACGGTCTTCTGGAATCCCGACACCACGGGGTTCTCTTCCGATCTCATCAGCCTCTGCCTCCAGGCGATGATGTACGTACTGATCATCAACCTGGTCCGATCGAAGGAAGACCTCAAACTGGCCCTCTGGGGCTACGTGATCGGTGGGACCGTGTTGGCGATCATCCTCGGAGAGACGATGGTGGTCGGGAATTTCCGGCGAAGCACAGACATGGAAGTGGCTGGACTGGGGCTCAACCTCGCTGCACGCATGGTGGGCCTCAATCTCCTGCTGGCCCTCACGCTCCTCCACCTCCATCGGAGATCGCTTCCCAGACTCGTCCTGATCGGGGCGGCCGTCGTCTCCGGCGTGAGCTCCGTCCTGGCACTTAGCCGTGGCAACTGGTACGCGCTCACCGTGAGTTTCGGCGCCCTCGTCTTCGTGTTGAGTTTCAAGAAGGGACTCGTCTCCAGCATGAAGCAGGGCCTTCTCGTTGCGGCGGTCGCATCCATCGCGATGTTTTCGGCCGGCACGTTCCTCTTGTCAGATTACGGGCTAGCCAAGCTGGAAGAGCGCTTCGAGTCAGCGTACACCTTCAGCGATCGAGCGTCCGGTCGCTTCGACATCTGGGAAACGGTCCTCGTGCCATTCCTGGAGAAACCATTCGTCGGCCACGGATTCAACTCCTTCCGGCGGGTGAACGAATGGGGTCACGAAGGCGCACACAACTCGTTCGTACTCATCGCTGTCGAGGACGGTCTCATCGGTGTCGTTCTCTTCCTCCTCGTTCTCGGTAGTGTCGTGTACCCGCTTTGGATCACGCTGAGAAACGACGATTCGAACGCTGTGACTCTGGGGTGGGGCGTGGCGCTGTTCGTATTCTTGGCCACCGTGAGCGTAGTCGACAGTTCAGTAAACCGGAAATACCTCTGGTTCGTGCTCGGCTTGATCTCGCTCCTGGTTCACTTCTACGGGAAACAACCGACCCCCGAAGTTGCGGAGACAGCCCCCAGCGGGGCCGACCGCCCAGGCGGCGACCGCGTGTACGCCGGTGGCGGTGCCATGCTGCCGTCGAGATGAGGTCTGGAGCGGCCGGTCAGCCTGCAGGAGCCGTCTGAACCGAGCGTTTCATCCGCTCGCCCCATAACACGAGCCTCCGTGTGATCATGGCGCCCATGGACAAGTGTTCGTCCATGTACGCCGCGGCCCGTCGCTCGAAGGTGGCGCGTTCGGGTCCAGGAAGGCTGAGCCAGAACGAGAGCGCCTCGGTGATGGCTTCGATGTCATCTGGCGCAACGACGGTGCCGAGCTTCTCCTCCGACACGAACTCGTTGCTTCCGGGAGAGATCACGACGGGCCGCCCGGCGGCGAGATACTGGCGTACTTTCAACTCCGAGTTCATGGCCCGCTCCGGCGGGAGGCTGATCGAGACCCCGACGTCCAGGCTCTGGACGTAGCGAGGAATCATGCGGTACGGTACGTAGCCTGCGAAGTGGCATCGTTCTGCGATGCCGAGCTCCGACGCCCTTCGCCGCATGTCCTCGACAGGCTCACCCGCACCAACGATCACGATCGCCAATCCGGGATAGGTGTCGACGAGTCGGGCGCCGGCTTCGATCAACTGCGTGCCACCCCTCTCCCAAGGACGGCTGCCCACGTAGCCGATCACCGGGTGCGCGTCTCCAAGACCGAGCTCCCGACGAGCGGCAGCCGCTGGTCCGGGATAGAAACGGCGGGTGTTCACGCCGTTGTCGATCCAGACGATCTGCTCGTGGTCCGAATCGAGGCGCTGCCGGAGCGCAGCCGCGTGACCCTGGCTATCCGTGTCCGCCACCAGCGCCCCGGCGACCAGGTCGCGGAACATGCTTCGGTTCGGTGACGCCAACGCCTTGCCTAGCCAACCTCCACGATGATGGAGGACCTCCAGCGGTCCGGTGCCGAGGGTCTTGATGGCATAGGGTATCCGATGGCGTCGCACCAGTGAGCGGGACACGAGGGGCAGCACACCGAGCCGAAAGACGAGCAGGTCGAAGTGGTGCTCTCGCAGCAGCCGCTGGGCGGCGCGCAACTGCGACGCGACGTGCATCGGGTACCGCAGCGGATTGTACCGGTGGTGCGGCTGGCAGAAGTGGAGGAGGTGCTGGGGTAGGTCGTCTACCGGCTCGAGCGGTCGGGGAACCAGGAAGTCGGCGCGGTCGCCGACGGCCTCGTGCATCGCATGGATGAACTCATTCTCGTTCACCCCCGGTCCGTAGCCCACCGATACGTCGGCGTCCGAGATGTAGAGAATGCGTCCTTCGGTTCGAAGATCCATGTCGATGGGACCGGCGTCCAAGAGGCAAGACCAGGGGTCGCGGCCGCGCGATGTGTCGCACAGTGAGTTCGCGGCTGACTGACAGCGACCGGTCGGCAGAAGGAGACGTGTCGCCCTGTACGGCTGACTCGAGAGTCGGTCGAGGCGCCGGAAGACACCTGGACTTTACTCGGCTGAGCGTAGGCGTCAAGCCGGCGACTGGCGCGGTCTGGCCCGTCGATCCTGACTTTCGCATCTTTCGTCCACGGAGTGGTCGATGTTCCCGGGTCCCGCCCTTCGGGGAAGGCGCCTGGTCCAGCCTCGAGGCACACTGGTCGGCTCGTGTCGTTGCGAGTGGCCATGCCGGTAGGCAGTCGAGCTCGACCGAGGGGAGAAATCCCGACCGCTACAGCACACCCCCCAGACGCGGAACCGAACACGTGAATCACGACCTGCTTTGTACGCTTGGACCCTCCTCGCTCAACGAGGGCGTCATCAAGCGCCTCGAGGAGCTTGGCGCCAGCATCTTCCGTCTCAACCTCTCCCACACTCCTCAGACAGCCGTCGAGCCCACGCTCGAGTTCATCCTGAGCCAAACCGATGTGCCCATCTGTATCGACACGGAAGGGGCGCAGGTGCGCAGCGGAAGCTTGGTGGACGGTCGCGTCCAGGTGAAGGAGAACAGCCTCATCCATGTGCATCGACACCGCGTCCCGGGTGACGCCCGGGACCTGAACCTCTATCCCTCGTTCGTACTCGACAAACTGGAGCTGGGAGACGTCCTCAGCATGGACGATGCGATCCTGGCCCAGGTGATCGAGATGCACCCGGATATGGCGGTGCTCCGTGTCCTTTGCGGAGGCGACCTGGGCTCGAACAAGGCCGTGACAGTCCAACGAGACATCCCGATGCCTGCCCTGACTCCAAAGGACCGTCATGCGATTGCTGTGGGCCGCAAGCTCGGGGTGCGCCATATCGCGCTCTCTTTCGCTCACCGTGCGTCGGATGTGGATGAAGTTCGCGATGCCTTTGGAAGCGATGCATTCGTCATCTCGAAGATCGAGTGCAATTCCGGACTCAGAAACCTGGAAGAGATCACCAAGCGATCCGACGCGCTGCTCATCGATCGGGGCGACCTCTCGAGGCAGGTGCCCCTCGAGCAGATCCCGCGGGTACAGAAGGCCATCATTCAGAGCGCCAAGTCGATGGGCACGAAGGTCTACGTCGCCACGAACTTGATGGAGTCCATGGTGACGCTCCCGAATCCGACCCGCGCCGAGGTCAACGACGTGTACAACACCTTGGGTGATGGCGCTGACGGTCTCGTCCTCGCAGCCGAAACCGCGGTGGGCCGCTACCCCGTCGGCTGTGCCAGTATGCTCGTGCGGATCGCCCGCGAATTCCACAGCGCGGCGGATCGGGACGCCATGTTGCCGTCGACCCCGATTTCTCTGCTCGTAGAGCCGCTGGGTGGCTCCTTGACGCTCATCGAGACCCCACGGCCTACTCCCGAGTCGCTCGAAGCCATGCCCATTCTGGAGGTGGGCGAGACCGACCTGATGGACTGCGAGCTTATGGCCAATGGGACGTATTCACCGCTCACCGGCTTCATGGGGAAGGACGCTCTGGAAAGCGTACTCCACGATCATCGACTCCCGAGCGGGCTTCCCTGGACGATGCCGATCCTCCTTTCAGTAGATGCCGACGCTAGCGCCCGACTCGGTACGGGCGATCTGGTACACTTGAAGGCCCCTGACAGTGGAGCCTTTGCCGTGCTCGAGGTCGAAGAGGTCTTCACCTATGACGGC
Organism: Gemmatimonadota bacterium; assembly: GCA_013002885.1. Classification (GTDB taxonomy): domain Bacteria; phylum Gemmatimonadota; class Gemmatimonadetes; order Longimicrobiales; family Gaopeijiaceae; genus UBA2589. Next base: position 40,178 of record JABDLS010000092.1, read on the forward strand.
GAGGAACTCGCGGAAAGGTGGTTCGGGACCACCTCGGTCGAACATCCGGGAGTGAAACGACTCGCCCGGCGGGGAACCACCTTTCTGTCCGGGCAGGTGAAATATGCCGAGCCGGCTGAATCGTCCCTCGAGCAGTACAAGCTCGCTCCCGCCATGGCGCGGTTCATTTTCGCGAAGAAGGGGTGGAGCCAGGTGGTCGGGTTCCACAGCCGTAATGCTCCACACCGTGTGCATGAGTTCCTACAGCTCGAGGCACTCAAGAGAACCCATGCCGATGGCCTCTTCATAAGTCCCGTGATCGGCCCCCAGAAGCCTGGGGACTACTACCCGGGGCCCATCCTGAAGAGCTACCAGCGGCTCCTTGATTTCGGGCATTATCCTCGAGGCAAGGTCGTTCTCGGCTGCTTCCCCACCTACCCTCGATACTGTGGTCCGCGGGAGGCCGTGTTCACCGCCATCTGCCGACAGAACATGGGCTGTTCCCACTTCATCGTAGGCCGTGACCATGCGGGAGTGGGAAACTTCTACCGCGACCGGGCAACGAGGGACCTTTTCGACCAGGTGGAGGACCTCGATGTGAGACCCGTCTTCTTCGACAAGGTCGGGTATCACCAGGCTTCTGCTTCCTACAGGTCCAATGGAGCGGGCGAGTTGGTGACGATCAGCGGATCCAAGGCTCGTCAGGCGCTGCGGGATCAGGAGGAGCTGCCCGAGTGGTACATGCGTGACGTGGTCCAAGAGGTCCTGCGCCTGGACCTCGCGAGGGGGGAGCAGATCTTCCGCGAATAAGCGCGCCCGAGATCTCGGAGACCCTCTGTAACTACGGCTCAGACAGGCGCTTAAGACGTTCTCATGTACGAGCGCGAACGGTCGGAGTCTCGCTCCGAGGCATGGTCGGCGATCACACCGTCTGTGGCCCGTTCAGCGCGCCGGCTCACCGCCAGCATAGCTGCCAACAGGAAGCCCAGCCAGAACGCGACAAGTACGCCTACACCGAAGGTTACCATTGCCTGCTCCGCTGCCGAGGCGCGCGTGGTCGCCCCTCGTCGGGTCGTCTCCATCTTCGAGAACTTGAGCCCCATTCAGGGCAAGTTTCGTGCCGATGGTTGCAGGACCCACCTAGGCGGAACCGTGCCAGCCTGCTGGCGCCTCAGTCCACGCCGCTGATCACCCAGAACGAATCGACGACATTGCCGTCGATATCCTTGAAGTAGAAGTACGCCAGATCACCGCGCCCGTCGATGTTGAAGATCCCGAAGAGCGCGCCATGCGTGGCGTTCTGGTCCGAGGTGTAGATAGAGGCCCACCAGTCGCCGTCGAGCTCCTGAGCGCGAATGCTTTTTCCCCCCAGGCCTGACACGAAAGCAAAAGTCTCGCCTTCGGTGATCGTAAGCGTGTCGGACGTCGACGCGAGAGTCTGGTTTTCCATGCTGGAGAGCAGGTGTGTCCGGCTGTAGCTATGCTCGTGCCCCGTGGCAATAATGGCCCCGCCGGCCCGGCATTCCTCGTAGACTCCCCACCCGGTCGTGGACTTCTTGCCGCCCACTTGCATCTCTCGCTGGTTCTTGTGCCAGGAGCAAACCCGCCACGTGCTCGTGTCCGCCGCCAACTCCTGTGCGAAGTAGTCGGCGTAGAACTCGTCAGGTTCGTCGAGGGTCCCGGGAGCACCGAAGAGCATGTGGATCCCACGGAAGTGGAGCTCCGCGTGCTCGCCGTACTCACCGGTCCATTGAAAGCCGAGACGCGAGGCACGCCCCTCGAGAAGCTCTTTGTATCCGCCTTCGACGTCCCACATGTCGGTGTCATGGTTGCCGACACTCGCGAAGTACGGGAAGTCGGGGCCCAGCACGTCGTCCAGCATCTGGATCCAGGCGGACGGATCGTCGTCGTAGTCGAAATCACCCTGGTGCATGACCGCGTCGGCGCCTTCATCCTCGATGAGCTGCAAAACCGCCCGTGGACCTTCGAATTGACCGGGGTCTTCGTAGCCCTGGTCCCCAATGAACGCCAGCGTGACCACTTCGAGTGGGGGCGAAACATCTGTGGCCACGGTGCGGGTCGTTGACCCGGTGAGGCCGTCGTCGTCCGTGACGGTCAGGGTCACATCGTACGAGCCTTCCGCGCCATAGGTGTGGCTCGGGTGCTGCTCCGAGGAGGCACCAGAGCCGTCGCCGAAGTTCCAGTTCCACTCGACGACCGAGCCGTCGAGGTCCGTGCTGGCGTCGGTGAACGTCAGCACTGTTCCGGCGGATGAGAAGGTGAAGGCCGCGGTAGGACCATCACCCACCACGACCGTAGCCGTGTCAGCGAGCCCCGAAGTATCGGTGGCCACGACCCTGTGGCTGCCCTTGTTGGGGTTCTTGTAGACGGCCCACGAGTTTCCCGTACCTGTGGCCGTAACCTCCCCGTCCATAGTCGTCCACGTGAGCTGGACGACGGTCGTGTCGAGCGTCTCGAGGAGACCGACCCCGTGAAGCCGGACGGAGTCGCCCACCGCTATGGTGGTGTCGGCGGGCTGGATGACCACGGCATGTATCTGGGGCGTGGTCACGATGGTTCGGGTCGTCGACCCGATGAGGCCGTCGTCGTCCGTGACGGTCAGCGTCACCTCGTACGAGCCATAGGCGCCGTAGGTGTGGCTCGGATTCTGCTCGGAGGAGGCGTCAGAACCGTCGCCGAAGTCCCAGTTCCACTCGAGGACCGAGCCGTCGAGGTCCGTGCTGGCGTCGGTAAATGTGAGCGCATTCCCGGCGGCCAGAAAAGTAAACGCCGCGATAGGCCGATCGCCCACGGTGACCGTGGCCGTGTCAGCAAGCCCGGAAGTATCGGTGGCCACGACCCTGTGGCTGCCCTTGTTGGGGTTGGTGTAGACGGCCCACGATTTTCCCGTACCTGTGGCCGTGACCTCCCCATCGGTAGTCGTCCATGTGAGCTGGACGACGGTCGTGTCGAGCGTCTCCAGGAGACCGACCCCGTGAAGCTGGACGGAGTCGTCCACCGCTATGGTGGTGTCGGCGGGCTGGATGACCACGGCGTGTATTCGGGGTGCCTCAGAGGTGGTCACGATGGTGCGGGTCGTCGACCCGATGAGGCCGTCGTCGTCCGTGACGGTCAGCGTCACATCGTACGAGCCATCGGCGCCGTAGGTGTGGCTCGGGTTCTGATCCGGAGAGGCGTAAAGGCCGTCGCCGAAGTCCCAGCTCCACTCGATGACCGAACCGTCGAGGTCCGTACTGGCGTCAGCGAACGTGAGCGCATTTCCGTTGGCCAGAAAAGTAAACGCCGCGGTTGGCCGATCACCCACGGTGACCGTAGCCGTGTCGGCGAGCCCCGAGGTATCCGTGGCCACCACGCGGTGGCTGCCCGTCATGGGGCTCGTATAGACGCTCAAGGCGTTTCCCGCACCCTTCGGCTTGATTTCACCCTCGGTAGCCGTCCACGTGAGCTGGACGACGGCCGTGTCCAACGTCTCCAGGAGACCGACCCCGAGAAGCTGGACGGAGTCCCCCGCCGCTATGGTTGTGTCCGCCGGCTGAATGACCACGGCCTGCACGCGGGGTGCCTCACCGTCAGCCATGGGAACGATGGTAGACTGGTCGCAACTGGCGAGACCCATCGCGACTGCCAGGCCGGGCACGGCCCTCACCAAGCCCCGTCGACGGGCATAGTGTAGCAAGCTGGTCCGTACCATGATCTCGTTCCCCATCGTCGTACGCAGAGCCCCTGGCCCGGTCCACTCTGAATCCGCTGGGACCCGACGATGCGATTTCGTCCAAGAGTAGGTCAGCCCACGTGCTGCCCGCAACCTGACGAGCGCGGCCGCGGCGAGGGCTCCTGGGCCCGCGCCGCCAGCGATGACGGGCCAAGCCGAAAACCTCTCGAGATTGGCTGAGCCGGGGCGTCGGGGGCCACGGCTGGCATTCCAACGAGCTCTGGAACCCCGACGAGCAGCGACTCCGCTACGTCGAGAGCATCACCAGCTACGGTTGAAGCCGCTGTCGAGCATCTGAACCCCGACCCGGGGCCTTGGGCCCGAGTCCATCTCGAGGATCCCGGTCTCTATCGCGCTCTGTAACACGACGCAGAGAAAGTCGAAGAACACCTCGTTGTAAGCCTCGTCGCCGTCGTGCTCGACGTCTGGCTCCACAACTCGGGCGTCCAGTAGGGTGATCCTCGGTTGGCTCGCCTCTTCATACTCGGAAGACCATTCCGGTGCGTCGTAGATTCCGACCTCCGTGTGTTCGAAGTCGGGGCAATTCTGGTCAGGCCGGGGGGTCGAATCGAGCGATAGCGCGACCCAGCCGCTCCACGGACAGCTGTATAGGGCGACATGGCCTGCGGACACGGACGGGTTGGCGGTTCGGAACGCCTCCAACTCCGTCTCGAGAAAACGGAGCAATGGCTCCTTATGGCTTCGCAGGTCGACCACCTGTCCTCCGTCGAACGGGACTCACCCTGTCGCTCGGCCGTAGACCCAGCTCAGATCCGTTATCGAGTCTCCCGGGAGAGGCATTTCTCGATCGCCGCGACCAGCTCGGCGCGCCGTCGGTCACGTACGTGAGGTACCAACCCCAATCTTCGTACTCGGGGTAGCTGGTCGCGACCCCTGCGTCGGCCAGGGCGCGACTGAGCCAATACGCGAGTTCGGCTCCGTAGGCCCCCGGGTTCACTTGGCATGCCTCAGGAAGAAAGAGCCTGAGCGCTTCCGAGGAGAACTCGGCCAGGTCGACACGGCTACGCTGTCGAAGGCGCAGTAGGCGCGATGTTCTGGTTCATTCGGAACAGGTTGTGCGGGTCGTAACGGTCCTTCACCTCTACGAGACGCCCGTAGTTCGACCCGTAGGCGGTTTCGAGACGG
>JABDLS010000099.1 GCA_013002885.1 Gemmatimonadota bacterium
AGGCAAATAAGGAGACCGGATATACGATGGCCGCTGCCACGACAACGAAGCGCCGTAAGCGACGCGGGAAGGGCAACCTCCTGTCGGGTTTCGACGCCAGTGTCGAGGAGCAGAGCGCTCTCGATCAGTACCTCCGCGATGTGAGTCGCCACGAGCTCATCACGCCAGACCGTGAGAAGGAGCTCGGCGCGCGCGCTCAGAAGGGTGATCAGGACGCGATCCAGGAGCTCGCGCGAGCGAACCTGCGCTTCGTCATCAGCGTCGCGAAGAAGTATCAGAACCGGGGCGTGTCGCTCACGGATCTTATCCAGGAAGGCAACGTCGGACTCGTCACGGCTGCACGGAAGTTCGATCCCGAGCAGGGCGTGAAGTTCATCAGTTATGCCGTGTGGTGGATTCGTCAGGCGATCCTCGCGTCGCTGGCGAATCATGGCCGAGCGGTGCGAGTCCCGCTGAACCGGGCCAGCGATCTGGCGCGGATCTTCCGAGAGAAGGAACGTCTCAAGCAGGAGAAGGGACGCGATCCATCCACGGAAGAACTGGCCGAGGCCACGAACCTCACACCTGAACTCGTCGAGTCCCTGCAGACGCTGAACGCCGCCGAGATCCGTCTCGACGCGCCCATCGGTGACTCGGAGGACTCCCAGCTCGTGGAGCGCTTCATCACCGAGGAAGCCGCCGAGCCGGAGATCGAGGTCGAAAGCCGCCTCCTCACGGAGACCATCACCGACGCGCTCTCGACGCTCGAAGCGCGGGACGCCAAGGTGCTGCGGTTGTACTTCGGCCTGGAAGGTGAGCGGGAGCACACGCTGGAAGAGATCGGCAACATGTTGGGCGTGACTCGCGAGCGGATTCGTCAGCTCCGCGATCGTGCCCTCCGACGTCTTCGCGAGGGCGAGAAGGGCAACGCCCTGGAGACCTTCGCCGCTTGACGGGACGTTGACAGCGTCGATGGACGAAGACCCCCTGCCGGGAACGATGCCCGGCAGGGGGTCTTTGCGTCGCGGCATGGTCCACGAGACGCGCGGCGGCGTCTATGCGGTCGTCCTCGAAGACGGTTCGCGGGTCGAGGCGTCTTTGCGAGGGCGCCTGAAACGGGAGCAGCGAACGGGGAGCCGTGTCGTCGTCGGCGACCGGGTCGGCCTGGAGAGCCAGGGAGATCGTTGGACCATCGAGTCCGTGGAGCCGAGGGAGGCGGAGCTGGTACGGAGGGGTCGAGGCGGTCGAGCACCGAAGATCCTTGCCGCCAATCTCGATCGGATCTTCGTGACGGTAGCCTTCGAGGCCCCCCGTGCGAGCACACAGCTCATTGATCGGCTCCTGGTTCTTGTCGAGTCAAGCGGCATGCACCCCACGCTCATCCTCAACAAGGCCGACCTGGTCGACGACCCGACGACGTTCATCGATCTCTACGAGTCTGTCGGATACGAGGTCATCGTCGCCAGCGCCCACTCGGGAACCGGTGTCGACGAGATCCACCGCCTGGCGTGTGACGGTCTGTCTGCTTTCATCGGCCCATCGGGGGCCGGCAAGTCATCGATCCTCAACGCCATCGATCCCGATCTGGATCTTCGCACCGCAGGCCTCTCCAAGAAGACGGGCACGGGCCGACATACGACGGTGGGCTCGAGACTCATCCGGCTGAACTGCGGTGGGCTCGTGGCGGATACACCCGGATTCGGAGACGTCGGTCTGTGGTCCGTGTCCCCGGAGGAGGTGGCGGAGTGCTTCCCGGAGTTCACCGAGCCGGCCGGGTCGTGCCGCTTCCGCAGCTGTACCCACCGGGTGGAGCCGGGCTGCGGTGTCCGAGAGGCCCTCCGGAAAGGCGAGATCCCCCAGTCCCGCTACGAAAGCTACCTGGCGCTCTACGAAGAAGCCGATTCCGGCTCAGGCTACTGAGGCAGGTCCCGTCGGGAGCTTCCGGGTACCCAGCTCGGAGGACGCCGGACAGGCGCTACCCTGGGTGCCCCGCTGTCGGGGTCGGTGGAGACAGACAGAGGCCACCCGTAGACATCGCTGAGCACTTCCTCTCGAAGGACCTCCGACGGTGTGCCCTGCTGGGCCACGCGTCCCTCGGCCAAGAGGAGCATGCGGTCCGAAAACTGGGCGGCCAGGTCCAGGCTGTGGGTGACGAGGAGAACCGTCATCCCGTCGTCTGCGGACCGTCGTAGGAGTTCCAGGATCGCCATCTGATGGCGGATGTCCAGGCTGCTGGTGGGTTCGTCGAGAACGAGGGCGGACGGCTCCTGAGCCAGTGCTCGGGCGATCCGAGCCCTTTGAAACTCGCCTCCAGACAGTGTCGTCACGTTGCGTAGGGCCAGGGGTTCGATGTCGCAGGCGGCAAGCGCCGCCCGTACCGCGGCGCGGTCCTTCTCGGTCTCCACCGACAGGGGGCCGACGTGAGGGTAGCGTCCCATGCCCACGAAGTCGGACACCGTGAGGGGGAAGGCGATGGACTCGCTCTGTGAGACCACTCCCACGGACCGGGCCAGTTCCACCCGCTTCCATTCGTCGACCCTTCGCCCCTCCAGGCGGGCAACCCCCGAGGCGAGAGGTAGGACGCCCAGGAGGGCGCGCACCAACGAAGACTTGCCCGAACCGTTGGGGCCGAGAACCGAGAAGAGGCAGCCCGCCGGCACGTCGAGGGACACCGCGTCCAGAGCGGGCCTGCTCGCCCCCGGGTACCGGACGGTGAGATCCTCCGCAGTGATTCTCATGCCGAGGTCAGGGAGCGCCGCAAGAGCGCCAGAAAGAAGGGGACACCTACGAACGCCGTGATAACTCCGATGGGGATCTCGGTCGGTGCCAGAGCGAGGCGGGCCACCAGGTCCGCCAACGTCAAAAAGGCGCCGCCCGCCAGGAACGAAAGCGGCAGAAGGGCCCTGTGGTCGGGGCCGATCAGGAGCCGGACGGCGTGAGGGACCACGAGGCCGACGAATCCGATGACCCCGGCCACGGCCACGCCCGACGCGGTGATGAGGGCTGCCACCAGGAGAGCCGCACGCTTCACGCGCTCCACGTCCGTACCCAGGTACGCGGCCGTCTCCTCTCCGATGGCCATGAGGTTCAACGGGCGCGCGAAGGCGATGAGAAGGAGGGCGGCGGGGACAGTGTACGCCGCCGTGAGTGTGACGGCCCCCCAATCGGCAGCGGCGAGGCTGCCCATGATCCAAAGAACCGCGCTCTGCACCGTTCGAGCTGTCGAGAGCGACAGGATGAGCGTGATGCACGCCGAAAAGAAGGCCGCCACCACGACGCCCGCCAGCAGGAGCACCCTGACGTCCATGGCCCGGCCCGTCGCGGTGGCGACGCCGAAGACCATGGCGATGGCGAGGATGGCGCCGGCGAAGGCGGCGAGGGGCAGGACCCACGAACCACTGGCTGCCCATCCGAACGCGAGGACCAACACCGCACCCACCGAAGCCCCGCCCGATATCCCCAGGATATACGGCTCGGCGAGAGGATTCCTGAGGAGTGCCTGGAAGGTCGCTCCGGCCATCGCCAAGCCACCGCCTACGAGCACGCCGAGAAGGACCCGCGGCATACGCAGGCGAAGAACGATATCCCGGGCCGTGGGATCGCCCCCGCCTCGGAGGACCGCGAAGACGTCGTTCGTCGAGAGGGGCACCGAACCGAATCGCACGCCCACCACGAGGGAGACGGCCAGGACGACCGTGAGTCCGATCGCGAGGGACCAGCGATTCAATGGACCGGACGGCCGTGGATGACCTCCGCCATGGATCGGGCGGCCTCGACGACGTCCGGACCGGGTACCTGGAGCGCGTCGCCCACCACTTCGATCCGCGCGTTCGGCGTGAGAGACGCGTCGTAGGATCCTGCCCTGGTCACCAGGACGACATCGATCTCGCGGGCCCGCAGCTCTTCGGGGCTCACCGCCTGGTAGGGACTCGTCAGATCCCCGAAGACGTTGTCCCCCCCAGCCAGGGTCAGGATGTCGGAGATATAGGTGTCGGGGCCCGATACCCACGGCGGTGAGCCGCCGAGCATGTAGACCACTCGTTGGCGAGGCAGATCGGCAACGGACTGCGACAGGTCGGCGAGACCCTCACGAATGGTCGACGAGAGCGAGTCGGCGACCCGAGGTCGCCCCAGAAGTTGGCCGACGATCCGGTTGGTTTCGTATACGTCTCCGAGAGCCACCGGCCGCACCGCTACGTGAGGGATACCCAGGTCGTCGAGACGGGCCGGGGTCCTCGGATCCTGCTCACCGTGGAAGCGGATCACGACGTCGGGATGCAGGGCCACCAACGACTCCATGTTCGGCTCCAGTCCACCGCCGACGGATGGTAGCGACCCGGTCCACTCGCCATCGTCGTAGTCGGTTACACCTACGAGTGCGTCCTCAGCGCCGATGGCCCGGATGGTCTCGGTGGCCGACGGGACGAGGGAGATCACGCGCTGGGCGGGCGCCTCGAGCCGGTGCTCACGGCCAGCGGCGTCGGTGAAGAAGATCGCGGTTGTCGAGAGCGTGTCGGTTTCGGCCGGGGCGGCCCCCGACCCGTCCCGGGCATGATCTGCATCGAGCTGTGCTTCCTCCCCCGAGCACGACGACCCGACGAGAGCAGCGGCCAGCACGGCGAACCCGAGTAGGGAGCGGGCGGAGGGGTACCGGGGGGCGAGGCCGTCGCCTCGGACCATCAGGGCGTCGGCCGAGGGGCGGGGCCGCATGAATCCTCGTACGATCGGACCCACTGGCCGTCCCGACGGTCGAGAACCGCAAACCAGCGACGCGTGGCTCCGAAGACGTCGACGAGGATCTCACTGGCGCCGTCGCCGTCCCAGTCCATGTGATCGTGGTATTGCGGGACACCTTTTCCTTCTGCCTCCACCGAACGGAAGACGCTGACGGCCTCGACGAAGCCGTCGCCCTCTGGACGAGCCACGACGAGGAGGCCGTAGGCGCCCTGGGACGGTGAGCCGATGCCCAGCTGGTCCCGATTCACGAAGGTCGTCGCGACCCACGGCCGAGCAGCGTCCACGGGCTGGAAGGCCTGGGTGTGCTCCCGGATTCCCAGGGCCCCGTCGGACGGAAGGGTGGCGCCGTTCCTGGTGATGGCGTCCCTGGCGATGGCCAGCGCCGCAACCCGTTGATCGAAGACGTCGACGTGGGCGGCGAACGCGCTGTACGGCAGATCCGCCACGTCTTCGGCCGGGAACGCGAGGAATCGCTCCGCGGCCACCGCCGACGGGACGAGTTCGAGGACGCCCGACACCCGGTGTGGTGCTCCGCAGTAATCCTCAGCCGCCTCGGAGGTATCGGCAACCAGGCGGCCGACGCGGACGCCCTCGGAGAACAGCACCCACTCGGAGCCCGGTGCGGTGAGTGTGGCGAGGCGCGCCGAGTCGCCGGGGAAGCGTGGGTCGGGGAAGGGAGTGAGGCCGCCTTCCAGGATCTCCCCGACGACCACGAGTTCCGCTCTTTCCTCGAAGCGGTCTCCGGCAAGGAGGATAGCGCCAGGCACCTTCGTGACGCTGTCCGTACTGGTAGGCCCACCGCCGAGGGAATCCGTGCCCTCTCCGGACGCCGGAGGCGCCTGCAACTGGACGTCGATCCCCCCCCAGGCCACGTTGTCGCAGCCGGTGGCCCCGGTTAAGATCAGCGCGAGTGCTAGTAAGTGCTTTCCCATCAAGCCCTTGAGGTCGGTTCGACTCCGAGTCCGACGGCGGATCCCGGGCCTCACAAGCTAGCGACGCCCACTTGGTGAGCAAGCCGATTCCAATGGACCTTCGAGAACAAGCCGACGCCTCGCTGCGCGAGGTCATGAGCATTTACCCGACTGGGGTGACGGTGGTCGCAGCCAGCGATCCGGACGGCTCGCCGTATGGACTTACCGTAAACTCCTTCACGTCGTTGTCTCTCGAGCCCCCTCTCGTTCTCGTGTGCATCGGACACACATCGAGCTCACACGCTCGCTTGATCGTGGCTCCTGCGTTCACGGTCAACGTCCTCGCTGCTGACCAGGAGGAGGTCGCCTCCCGGTTCTCCCGGGACCCGTCCGAAGGGCGGTTCCAGGATTTCCCCTGGCGGCGGGCTGTCTCGGGAGCTCCGGTACTGGATGGCGTCGCGGCCTGGCTGGAGTGTTCGGTCCACGAAGTTCTCGCCGGTGGCGACCACTCCATCGTCGTGGGGCGAGTGCAACGGTCTGCGGTGTCCGACCGGCCGGCTCTTCTCTTTCATCGCGGTCGTTTGGGTCCGACGGCCAAATGACGGACCGGTATTCGCGGGTCGATTGGCTGCCTCCCCTTCTCGTAGGGGCCTCGGCGGCCGTGGCCGCAGAGGTGGCGTTGGCCCTGCTGCTCTACGGAGGAGCCGGCTTCGTCCGGTCTCTGACCACGATTCTCGCCGTGGAGGGGATGGCCCTCGCCGTGGGACTGTGGGGTGCCCCCGGGGAGGGATCGGACCTCGTCGATCGGCTGCGTCGTCGGTGGCTCTTCTGCCTCTTCGCCTTCGTCGCGGCGGCGTCCTTCGGAATCGCGTGGAGCATCTTTCCCCGGGTCGGCGACGGTGCCCTCGGGCAGGGCGTCGGGCTGACGGTGCTGGCTGCCCTCCCGCTCTATGCTGCCGGTGGGGTTCTCGGCGGCATGGCCGTCGTCGCGGGGACCGATCCCGGACGGCGTCTGCGTCTTCCCGGGGCCTCGGCGGCCCTGGGTGCCGCTGCCGGCTTCGTCCTCACCGGCGCGTTGCTGCCGCGCGTCCCTCTTCCGGCGTCGTTGCTGTTGGGCTGCCTGGTCATGCTCTCCCTGGGGGGAATGCTCTACGGGGGTGTCCTGGCTGCCCGGACGGAGCTTCGGACGTTGGCCCGACGACCCGGCCGGGGCCCCGATGTCCGGGTCGAAGAGCGTAGGCTTCCCGCGGAGGACCTCGCCACACTCGAACTGTGGGAAGGGCCCTTTCTCCGCCGAAGGATGGTTCTCGACAGCGGAGTACCAGAAGCGTGGGAAGTGGCGCTGATCCGAGCTTTTCTCGGGGCCGGGGCCGACTCGCCCAGTGAAGCCGGATTCCGTGTTCTCAGCGTGGGGGGTGGAGCCTCCGCGCTGGTGGGACAACTCCTCCGGCTCCACCCGACGGCAACCATCGACGTCCTCGAGAGGACCGCCGCTGTGGTGGAGCTCGGGCGAGAGCACTTCGACACTGGCCTGTCCGTCGGCGGTCACGACCGGTGCTCCGTGACGTTGGGGAATCTCGACGATGCCATCACCGCCCGCGACGGAGGCTACGACCTCGTCATCATCGACTCCGACGCCATGGCTCCCATCGGTGGTCTCATGGGACTCTCGCGGATGGCTCGCAGGCGACTCCCGGCGCTCGTGAGTGGTGGAGGGGTCCTTGTCTGTGGCCCCGACGGGTCCGATCTGGACCCGTCGACAGTGCCCGCTGGGTGGAGGGCCGCGCGATACCGTCGTCCCCGCTCCCGGGATGTCGGGTCTGTCGACATGGCGAGGGATGTCGCCCTGGTGCTCGTGCGCCGCGGCGACGAGTCTGCGACGCCTCCGGCACTGCCCGGCTTCAAGGAAGTACCCGTCACGTGATCGTCGCGCACCTCTCGGACCTGCACCTCGGTTTCCGGGCCTACGGCAGGATCGAGCAGGGTGCGAACATGCGGGAGCGCGACGTCGCGGCGGCATTCGAACGGGCGGTCCAGGCCGTCGTGGGCTTGAAGCCCGATGCTGTCGTCGTGGCTGGAGACGTATTCGATCGCCCCGATCCCCCGGCGAGCGCCGTCATTGCCCTTGCTCGGGGACTGGAGACCCTCCGGGTGGCGCTTCCCGAGACGCCGGTCCTGATGGTGGCGGGTCCCAGGGACACGTCTCGACGCCCCGGCGATCCGGGGGCACTGGCCGTGCTCGACACCTTTCCCAACGTCGAAGCGGCCACCGGACTGACGCGATCGATCCTCATCGATCGTCTCGGGCTCCATGCTTGCCTCGTGCCATACCGATCGGTCATTCGGCGACCGCCCGCTCCTCCGGATCCCGACCCGAGAATGCGATGGAACCTGCTCGTCCTCCATGCGGAGGTAGGGCGGGGCGAGCAGGGACTGGTCGTCGATCCCGCCGAATGGGACTACGTGGCCCTCGGCGGGGAGCACGCCCGAACGACCCTGGCCGGCCACGTCCGGTATCCGGGATCTCTGGAGCGGGTTGCCCTCGACCCATGGAAGGAGGCCGCCGACGAGAAGGGCTTCCTCGTCGCCGACCTGAGCAGGGCCGAGGTCGACTTCCACGCCATCCCCGGCCGACCCGTAGTCGCCCTCGCTCCCATCAAAGTGGCGCCAGGCGACAGCGAGCGCGTCCGCCGAAGGGTTGGAGAGGTCGCTCGAGAGGTCCCTGGAGGGATCGCAGACAAGATTGTGCGGATGAGGCTTCAAGGGGCGACGCCCTTCGACGTATTGGCTCTTCAAGGCGAGCCCCTGCAGGCCCTGCGGAGCGAAGCCCTTCACCTCGTCGTCGAGGCGGGCAGAGACCTGCGGGTGCCCGCCGAGGCGAGGAGCCCGGCGGCCGCTCCGCGGCTGCTCCGGGAGGCCGTCCTCGCCGAACTGGAACGCGACGGAACGGACTCGGAGGAGGCAGCGCAGGTGGTGGCCGAAGTCATCCCGGACGTGTCCTACAGTGCGATCGATCGTCCCCACGGCGACGTCGATGCCCTGGACGGAGAGATTGCTGGACTGGGTCGGCTCTCCACCTCCGTGCCACCAGGGCTTACGGCGGTGTTGGGCGGCGATGGACGCGCGAGGCGGGCCGTCGCCCAGTTCTTCGTGGAGTCGGGCTCGACAGGGCCTGAGGGCGCCATCGCGCGATGGTGGCGGGGCGAGCCCGTCGAGACGCTGGAGGGAGCCTTTCGGCGGGCATCCGACGCGGTGGCCGAGAGCCGTGGTCTGGGTCTCGTGGATCAGGCTCTGGAGACCCTGGGCGCTCGCAGCGTGCCATCGTCGGAACAGGATTTGCCCCGGGAGCGTCCGGTGGGGGGGGCGGTCCGGGTGGATCCCGACCATCTCCAGATGGAGTTCGACACCGCCCGGAAGGAACTGCTGGCCACTCGCGCTGACGCGACCGAGGTCGATGGAGACCTGGAGGTGGCCACGATGGACTGGCACCGGGAGCGGCAAGATGCGGAGACGACCCTCCACGCCTACCGCGACCGCGCCCGGGAGCTGAGGTCCCGAATCCGCCAGATGGAAGTGGCAGGCCCCGAAGCGCCTTGTCCGACCTGTGGTCGTGTACTGGAGAGCCACTACGACGAGGTGCTGGCGAAACTCCGCGATCAGTACGAGTCGGTGGTTCAGGACGGCAGCTGGTGGCGAAGCCGGTGGGAGCAGCTCGAGCCCAAGCCTGGACACCTTCGTGACCTCGAGCGTCGCTCGCTGACCCTCCACGCCACTGTAGAGGCTGGGTCGGAGCGCGTGGAGCTCCTCCGGGCACGACTCGGGGAGTATGAGGAGGCGTGGACGCCGGCTTCGGGGGCGGAGGTCGAAGGGGTTCGGGGTGGGGTAGTGACGGCGTTGAATCGCGTGCGGACCGCCCGACGCACCCGTGCCATCGACCTCCTCCTCGACAGGGCCTCACGTTTCGTATCGAGGATTTCGGGAGCGCGTATCCTCGCCGTCACCGTCGTCGACGACACCGTCCACCTACAAGGCAGCGAGGGCGTCCTGACACCCTTGTCCGAGGAGGACCTCGGGGCCGGCCGCATGGCGTTGAGGCTCGCCGCCGCGTCCCTCCTCGCCGGCCGCGGCAGCGTCGTCGCGTCACTCGCGGTGGAGCAGCCCTTCGACCGTTTGGACGAGGAAGCCCGCATCCGCACCCTGGTGCTCACGAAAGGGCTCCTCCGAGAGATCCCCCGCATCGTCCTCTTCAGCCGGGGAGACGCTGTCGAGGCCCGTCCGGAGCTCTTCGACTACCTCCTCGAGGTTCGAGACGAGGGGTCGTTGTCCGGTCCGGTCCTGAAGCCTGCGCCGTCCGGCCCGGGGCGGGTGGCCCTGCGCCCGGCTGTGCGGCGCCGGCCGGCGGCTGCCGGCGAGGGCTGATTGGCGGCAGCCGCCCACCACGCGGTGGCCCCCGGTTGCGTGGCCATGGCTCGCCGCTGCAACTTTCGCCCTCGAAGTTGCGTCTAAGTCAGTGAGAAGACCGAGGCGTCCAGGGGGATGCCTCCGCAGTTGGGAATCGGGGACATGGGTCAGATGATGACAATCTTGATACCCGCCACAGTCGCGGCCGTCCTCGGGGGCTTCGCCCTGAGGATCTGGTACCGCCGTTGGAAGCAGCAGCGGATCGAAGCCAACCGGAAGGTCGAGGCACCCAACTCGTACTACTCGTCCAGAGGCGTCCGTCAGCAGGAGGACCGTGAGCGTTGGCACAGCATCAAAGTCGGCACGCTCCACCCGCTCAACCGCGAAGAGGTTCTGCGCCTCCTCGACGTCGTCGACGAGGACGGGGTGAGTTCGCTGTCGCGCAAGGACCGGCTCTTCCTCGACAACATGACCCTTCCCCGCATGGGGGTTTGACGACGGGGTCGGTCAGCGACCGAGGGCAGCCGTCGCGACGATCTCCAGCACGTAGGGATCCCGGAACCGCTTGACGGGCACAATGGCTCGCGCGGGCTTGTGGTCGCCCATGACCTCCGCATAGACCTGGTTGACCGGGCCCCAGTGCTCGACGTCGGAAACGAAGATCTCCATGCGGACGACGGAGTCGAGTCCGGAGCCTGCCGCCTCGAGGACCTTTTCGACGTTCTTCAGAGCCTGCCGGGCCTGTTCGGCAGGACCCCCGATGTCGCCGTCCGGGTTCGCCGGATCGTGTCCGAGCATGCCCGCTACGTAGACGACGCCCCCGTAGACGACGGCTTGGCTGTAGTGACCGGCGGGCTGGGGAGCGGCATCGGTATGGATGTACTTCATTCTTCTTATCCTCTGGAGTCCAGGAGTCGGGCTTCTTCGCTCTTCACCGCTTCGGGCACTCGCCACCGGAAGCGTTGAGTCCACGGGTTTGTTCGCCCTTCCACGGCGTCGGCGATGATGCCGCCGAGGACCGGCGCAAACTTGAACCCGTGGCCGCTTCCACCGGCGGCTATCGTCAGGTCTTCTCGGCCCGGGACCCGGTCGATGAGCAGATCGCCGTCGCGGCTGTCACAGTACATGCAGACACGCGATCCCACGAGAGGAGCCTCGGCCAAGGACGGAATGGCGTGGCCCAGAAAGCGGCGGGCGAGGGCGACGTGGTCGACGGGTACGGCTCCCCGTCCCCCGGGGAGAACCGGGCGGCCCGGTCCGTGATGCCCGAGTTTGAGCCGCCTGTCTTCCAGGGCCGGAAAGCCGTACCAGCCGGATCCGGCGATATCGGCCGCGAAGGGCGGGAACGACGGGCCTCGGTAGTCGTCCGGCTCCTCGACCCCGAAGTGCAGCACCGGCTGGGCGACGGCGGCAAGAAGAGGCGCCGTTTCGGGGACGAGCTCCGGCGTCCATGCCCCTGCGCAAACGACGACGTGGTCGGGCCGGAGGGTTTCACCGGTTGTGAGTCGCAAGTCCAAGCCCGTGCTCTGGCCATCGTACGTCAGCTGCGCCACCGAGCCCCGACCCGACCGCACACCCGCCCCGGCGGCCTCCAGCGAAAGCCTCTGGACCACCGCCCCGCTCTCGGCCCACCCTCCCCGCGGGCTGAGGTATCCGTCGAAGTACTCGTCGGCGTTCCACTTGGGGTAGCGGCGGCGGAGCTTGTCGGCGCTGAGCCGTGACGGCTCGTATCCGCGTTCCAGAAGGACCCGACGACTCTCGTACTCGAAACCCCCCGGCTCCATGGCCCCCGCCGCGAGGACGAGGAAGCCCTCGTCGTGGTAGAGGGGCCGGGGCCAATCGAGGTTCCACCGCTCCCAACCCTCCAAGGCGGCCTCTGCGAGCTCGTGGTAGAACACATCGGAGCCATAGTCCATCCGGATCATCTTGCTGATGTCTGTGGAGGATGCATCCGGGTGGGGTACGGGCCCCCGGTCCAGGAGTGTCACCGTCCAGCCGCGGAGGGCCAACTCCCATGCTGCCGTCACCCCGAAGGCGCCGGCACCGACGACGACGATATCGCGTCCTGATGTCATCGGACTATCATGGAGTCTTCGCCCGCATGCCCGCCACACCCGTCACCGCGATGAAGCTCAGAATCCTCTCTGCCGCCGACGTCCGGACGGCCGTCGATATGCCTGCCGCCATCGACGCCATGAGGGACGCGTTCAGAGCGCTTTCGTCTGGCAAGGCTACCGTGCCGGTGCGATTGGCGCTGGAGACCCGACACGGCGTCAGCCTCTTCATGCCCGCCCACCTCCAGGCACCGGACCGTGTGGCGGCGAAGGTGGTGTCTGTGAACCCGGGCAACGCCTCCCGCGGCTTGCCGGCCATCCACGCTGTCGTGCTGGTCGTGGAACCCGAGACGGGACAGCCCAGCGCCCTCATGGACGGAACCTGGCTGACGGCCCTTCGGACCGGAGCCGTTGGCGGGCTGGCTGCTGATCTTCTTGCCCGCCCTGACGCCCGCACTGTCGCCCTCTTCGGGGCGGGTGTTCAGGCGCGGACCCAGCTCGACGCAGTGCGATGCGTCCGCGACATCGAGGAGGTCCGAATCGTGTCCAGGACCGGAGAGAGCGCCGACAGTCTGGTGTCGGAGATCGAAGGAGTTCGCGCCCACCGCGTGGACGACCCGGCAGCGGCAGTGGCCGGGGCGGACATCGTCATCGCCGCGACGAGCAGCGCGACACCCGTCTTCGACGGATCTCTCATCGAGGCCGGAACCCACGTCACGGGGGTGGGCTCCTACACCACCGCGATGCGGGAGGTGGATACCGAGCTCGTCCGCCGATCTCGCGTCATCGTCGATCAGCGAGAAGCCATTCTGGACGAGGCAGGGGATATCGCAGGACCCATCGCCGACGGAGCCCTCGACGAGTCGGTCATGGTCGCCGAACTCGGCGACGTCGTACTGGGTCGGATCCCGGGTCGGACGGGGAACGAGGAAATCACGTTCTTCAAGTCGGTGGGCAACGCAGTTCAGGACGTGGCGGTGGCGGCACGTGTCCTGGAAGTAGCCGAGCGGGACGGCCTGGGCACCACCGTCGAGCTCTAGGGCGTACCCAGCTCCATCCAAGCCTGATACCGAGCCCGGTACCGGTCGATGGCTTCGGTGTCACCTGACTGGATGGCCTCCTGGAGGAGGGCGAGGTACACCCAGGCGTAGTAGTTGGGGATCCCTATGGTGGCGATGTCCGGCCAGTGCCCCCACTCGTCGGGCAGACCTCCGCGATGGACGAACACTTCGTCTACGAGCAGATGGGTCCGATCAGGGTCGAGCCATTGACCCGTGACGGGCGTCAGCGTCGGATCCTCGAGCTGCACGTACTCACCTTCTTCTTCGTCCGGGGGGCCGTCGTTCAGTCTGAAGGCCAGGCCTTGTCGCACGAGGTACGGGTCGACACCCAGCGACATGGCCGCGTTGCCCGACGAGGCGAAGTAGATGGGACGGTCGTCGATGGCGGTGACCATGAGCGTGAGGGCGAATCGCTGCCAGGGGGAGAGGTACTGGCCCCCGGGAATGCGAGCTTCGATATCGCCGATCTGCACCACTACCGACTCCTCGACGCGGGCCAGGCCGCCGGCGGCCTCATCGATCTGCTCGTCGGTGAGGGGGATGATGGACTCCGTGGGACGTCGGATCTCGTCGATGACGATGGGGGTTCGGTCCCCGGCCTCCGATGCTCGAGTCACGTATGCCGCGCCCGTGTTTTCGAAGGTGTAGGGCCGCTGGCACTGGATGACGCTCCAGTCCGTCGCCGGATCGACGCCGTCGGGGCAAGGCGCCGTGAGTTGCTTGAGTTGCTTCGTGTACCACGGCGTGTTGAGGTACGACGTCACGATGACCGTAACGTCGCGCCGGATACCTTCCACCTCCTGGAGATACCAGAGAGGGAACGTGTCGTTGTCACCATTGGTGAAGAGCACCGAATACGGCTCGACGCTCATGAGGAGGTTGTACGCCCAGTCGCGAGCGGCGTAGTCGTCGGTTCGTGTGGCCCACCCCCAGTTGAGGAGCAGTGGAATGAGAGCGAGTCCCAGAACCGGGCTGGCTTTGGCCAGTGTGACCTTGGCCTCCCTCGCCGCCTCATTCCAGAGGGTCGCCACGCCCATGCCGGCCCAGAGCCCCCATACCGAGAACGAAGCGATGAAGAAGTAGTCGCGCTCACGGACCTCGTGGAGGCCACGGTCCTGGACGGGAGCCAGGAGGGAGTACCCGTACTTGAAGTTCAGGTAGTAGACGAGGGCGATTGAAAGGGTGCCGAAGAGGGTGGCGACGTAGATGAAGCTGGCCTTGTCCCGACGGAGGTGCTCGATGGCGCCCCAGACGCCGAGCCCGGTGAAGAGCATTGTGAAGGGGAGCCGAACGCGGGGGAAGACGGTGCTCTCTCCGGCCAGTGACCGGGCCCACTGCCAGTCGAAGTACTGCAGGTAGTTCATCAGCTGGGAGCCCAGCGGCGCCTGTCGGGGAACGAGAGGCGGCTTCACGTACTGGTCGCGGTTCAGCGCCTCGGCCAGGGCCACGCAGCCGGCTTTGCCGTAGGTGACGATCGCTCCGATGGCCGAGCCGATGTCGGGACAGGTAGGGGCCGCCTCGTTGATTACGGGCCCGAGTCCCGATCGGATGGGAAGAAAGAGGTGGATGGAGAGGCCGAGGATTGCTGCCCCGATACCGGCAACGTAAAGACGCCAGTTCAGCAGCGTCTGAGGGTGGACCCAGAGAATGAAGAGGCCGATGGCCGGGGCTGCCAGAAACGCCATGAGGTGGTTCCCGACGCTGAGCGCCAGGATGAACATCATCAGGATGAGGAGGTTATCGTCCTTGCCCTTCCCCAGATTCTCCTGCCACCGAAAGGCCAACCAGGAGAGGAGGGCGATGGTCAGCAGTGAGACCGTATAGACCTTCTCGTTGACGTTGGACTGGCTCCAGACGGTGAAGGCCGTCGCGCTCACGAGCACCGCTGCCGACGCGCCCACCAGTCGGAAGGTCCGGTCCTTCGAGAAATACCGGAGGATGTGGTGGACGACGAGGAACCAGAGTCCGTGGGTCGTGGCGCTCATGAGGGCGCTGAACAGGTTCACCCTGACGGCCACCGAAAGGCCGAAGGGAGCCAGGAGAAGGGTCCAGGCCTTGGCCAGAACCACGAATAGCGGGTTCCCCGGCGGATGCGGAATACCGAGGATGTCCGCCGTCGCGATGTACTCGCTGGTGTCCCAGAAAGCCGTCGTCGGCGCCAACGTGAAGGCGTAGAGGGCGAAGACGGCGAGCGCTGCAATGCCCGCGTACAGGTACGGGGGCTTCAGGTCACGTTCATCGATGGCCGGGACGGCTTCGCCGTCGGCAGATCGCTTGTCTTCTGTGGCCATGTTCCGGGGTTCAGCGGTGCGTGTAGCAAGCGTAGAAGATAACCCGTCGTCAGCGGGCTGGGGTGACGGAGGGAGTCAGGTGGAGGCAGCCCCACTCGTCGACCCGGAGGGTCCACTCAGGGGGCACCCACGTGGTCCCGCTGTACTCCTCCACGATGAGCGGGCCTTCCAGCTCGTGGCCGGCGCGGAGGTGTCTTCGGCGAACGCTGCCCGTCTGGTGGATTCTCCCGCCGAGGCTCACGTCGCGGGCCACCAGATGCGGCGCCCCAGACGCCTCTTCGAGGTGCGTAGCCGAAACCACCGGCGGAGGCGCGGAGACCACAGCCCGGGCCGTCACGGCCTCCAACGGGGCTTCGTGACGCTGGTAGCCGTACCGTTCCTCGTGGGCTTTGTGGAACGCCTCCACCCACCCCTCGGCGAGGACGCCGAGCTCGAAGCTCTGGCCCGCGTACCGCGCATCGATCCAGCGCTCCATGGACAGTGCGGCCGGCTCGACCCCCTCCGCCACGATGGCGTCCCTTGCCGACTCCTCGAGCTCGGTCAGCACCGCGTCGAGGCGCTCGTGAAGCTGTGCATCGTCGGTGGTCAGAAGAACCGTCCTCGACGCCTCTCGCGTCACCGGCGAGGCCAGCATGCCGTATGCCGACAGGAGACCCGGGTCGGGTGGGATGATCGCTTTCATTGCGCCAAGGCGGTCTGTGAGCTCGACGACATGGAGGCCCCCGGCCCCCCCGAAGGCCACGACGGCGAAGTCCACAGGGTCGTAGCCGCGCTCCACGGAGATGACCCGCAGGGCGCGCTCCATGGCCGTGTCGGCAACCGCCAGGACACCCTCCGCGGCGGCGTCAAGGCTGCTTCCCAGTGAGTCGGCAATGAGCTTCAGCGGCGCTTCGACGGCGGCCCGGTCCAGGGCACGATCTCCGCCGAGGAAGGCGTCGGCGGGGAGCCGCCCGAGCCAGACGTGGGCGTCGGTGACCGTGATGTCGCTTCCGCCCCGGCCGTAGCAGATGGGCCCTGGGACCGCGCCGGCACTCTGGGGCCCTACACGGAGAGCGCCTCCCGCGTCGACGCGAGCGATGGATCCTCCGCCGGCGCCCACCGTGTGGATGTCGAGGACCGGGATCGCCGCCGGCTGGCCGCCGATGGCGAACTCGCGGGTCCGGAGGGGCCGACCTGGGCACAGGGACACATCGGTGCTCGTGCCTCCCATGTCGAAGGAGAGGATGGAATCGTGGCCCGCCCGCTTCCCCCAGGTCAGGGCGCCCACGACCCCGCCGGCGGGGCCGGACAGGACGGTGTGGACCGGCTCCCTACGCGCGCGGTCGATGGGCAGCGCACCACCGTTCGAGCCCATGATGGTGACCCGCTCGGCGCCGGAATCGCGGTCGAGTCGACCCAGGTAGCCATCCATGATCGGAGCGACGTAGGCGTTCAGCACCGTCGTGGACGTGCGCTCGTACTCCCGAAACTCGGGCAGGAGCCGGCTCGATACCGACACCGGGATGTCCAACCCTGTCAGGGTCTCGGCCACCGCCTCTTCATGGGTGGGGTCGGCATAGGCGTGGAGCAGGCAGACAGCCACCGACTCGGCGCCGTGGCCGCGGATCTCGTCGGAAAGACCCGAGAGGCGGACCTCATCGATGGGCGTGATCTCCTCGCCGTCCGGACCGAGTCGGCCGCGGATGCCCAATCGATCCTCTCGAGCCACCAGGGGTGGAGGGCGGTGGCCTACGAGGGCGTAGAGCTGAGGGCGGTTCTGCCGACCGATCTCGATGACGTCCTCGAAGCCGTCGTTGGTCACCAACACGACGCGCGCTCCACGTCGCTCGAGGAGTGCGTTGGTGGCTACTGTGGAGCCGTGCAGAAGCACGAAGGGCCGTCCACTGCCCAGAATCTCCGCGATGCCGTCGAGCACGGCTCGGGAGGGATCGTCCGGGGTCGAAGGCACCTTGAGCGTGCGTATGGTGCCCTCGTCGAGCAGCACCAGATCGGTGAACGTCCCACCCGTATCCACTGCGAGGAGCGGCGTTGACGCTCCTGGCGGGCTCTTGGACATTGGGTCGCTCAACGGGTCTCTCCCCGATCGGCCGAACTCATGCAGCTCTTCCCGTCATTCGAACGCTTCTCGTCGCTCGCGGCCGAGTCAAACCTCGTGCCGGTGTGGAGGGAGTTCCTCTTCGACGTCGACACCGCGGTCACGGCGTACGCGAAGCTAGCGGAAGCTCCCTTCGGATTCCTCCTGGAATCCGTTGTCGGAGGAGAACAATGGGCCCGCTACTCCTTCCTCGGAACCCGACCGTCTGGTGCCTGGCGCCTACAGGGTGGAGTGGTGAGCGAGTGGACACCCGAGGGTGGGTGGCAGAAGGTGCATGCCGAGGACCCCCTCGCCGATCTCGATGCCCGCCTCCGGGCCTGGACGCCGGCGGAAGTCGAAGGGCTGCCCCGATTCTGGGGTGGGGCCGTTGGCTTCTTCAGTTACGACATCGTGCGGCACATCGAGGAGTTGCCCGACGCCCCGCCCGACGACCTGGGCATTCCCGACGGCCTGTTCGTCTTCACCGACATCGTCCTCGCCATCGACAATCTGAAAGGGAGGGCCATGGCCATCGCGGCCGTGCCTGTGGCCTCGCACGGCGGGGGTGACGGAGGCGCGGATGGCGTCGGCCCGGCCCCCGATACACTGCGGGCGCTTTACGACGACGCTGCGCGTCGGACCGGGGACCTCGTTCAGCGCCTGGCAGAGAGGTCGAGCCCTCCTCCCCTCGCCCTCACCGCCGAGCCCGATACTGATCCGCCGTTCACCAGCTCCATGAGCCGTGAGGACTTCGAGGCAGGCGTCGACCGCATCAAGGAGTACATCCTGGCGGGCGACGCATTTCAGGTTGTCCTGAGCCAGCGCTTGGCCCTCACGCTCGAGGCCGATGCCTTCGCGCTGTATCGGGCGCTGAGGAGCATCAACCCGTCGCCCTACCTCTACTACCTCGACCTCGACGGCGTTGCCCTCATCGGCAGCTCGCCCGAGGTCCTCGTCCGGGTCGAGGAAGATGTGGTCACCGTCCGTCCCATTGCCGGGACGCGGCCGCGCGGGACGACGGCGGAAGAGGAGCGGGCTCTCGCCGACGACCTGTTGGCGGATCAGAAGGAATTGGCCGAGCACCGAATGCTCGTGGATCTCGGTCGCAACGACGTCGGGCGTGTGGCCGAGTACGGCTCCGTCACCGTGCCTGACCTCATGGTCGTCGAACGTTACTCCCACGTCATGCACATCGTCAGCCAGGTCGAGGGACGGCTCAGAGACGGTCTGGGCGCCGTCGATGTCTTCCGCGCGTGTTTTCCCGCGGGGACGGTATCCGGGGCGCCCAAGGTCCGGGCCATGGAGATCATCGACGAGCTCGAGTCGGTGCGGAGAGGTCCCTACGCCGGAGCGGTCGGGCACTTCAACTACGGTGGCCGGACCATGGATACGGCCATCACCATCCGGACGGTGGTCGCCACCGACGGGAAGGCCTACGTGCAGGCGGGCGCGGGCATCGTGGCCGACTCCGACCCCTCCGCCGAGTACGAAGAGACGCTGAACAAGGCGCGGGCGTTGCTCAGGGCGGCGGCGATGGTGGAGGGCACGGCGGGCTGACCGCGCGTGGCTGACCGCGCCTGGCCGGGTCTATCTGACCGGCTGACGTCCCCCGAGAGCGTTGATGCGCGCCAGCGCGTTCCGGAGCTTCGGAGTGTCGTCCCCTCCGATGAGCTGACCGGCGAAGGCGCGGTAGTGCTCCAACGCCTGCTCGGTGTCGCCCTGGGCCTCGTAGAGTCGGCCGAGGGCCTCGTGGGCGGCGAGTCGGTGCAGAGCGAAGTAGAAGTCCTGTCCCGCCTCGAGGCTGCGTTCCCGCTCCCGGATGGCGGCGTCGACGTCACCGGCCCTCTCGTAGAGGGTGCCGATCTCCCAGGCGTAGCACCGCTCGCAATCCCAGTCGCGACGCTTCCGCTCCAGGCCCTGGGCCCCTCCGGTGGGATCGTCGAGACCCGTGGTGACGGCTTCCAGGACATCTTCCACGTCCTGGATGAAGACACTCTGCAGTTCTCCGGCCGCGTCCTTCCACTCCTGAAGAAGGCGGTCCGCTTCGGATGTGAGGCCGACCCAGCCCAGCCGGGGGATGAGCCTGAAGTTCGGGCGCAGTCCAGGTTCGATCTCGTCGATGACGCCGCTGGCCAGCAGATCTTCGAGGAATGGCCGCTGGTCTTCACCCGCAAGGAGGTCCATGGCGCGGGCCTCGTCCACCCAGGCCTGGATCACGTCTCCGGGCGCTCCGTCGCGCCGGGCCTCCATCCGGGCTCCCTCGAACACCTCGGCGGACGCAGCGAACTCGCCGTCGATGGCATAGGTTAGGGCGAGGGCTCGTGTGCCGGTTCGGCGATAGGTGGGCGAGTCGGGGAGGCCTTGAAGCGCCCGGGCACGTACCTGGGCTTCGTCGCTATCCCAGGAAGAGAAGGCGTGGAGGAACCCCGCCCAGTTGCGCCAGAGATCCGACCCCGGATACCTGGCTTCGCGTTCCGCCAGGACGTCCTGCGCGGCATCGAAGTTCCCGGCGAATGTCTCGTACATGCCCAGGTTCGTGTATGCCGAATGAGACGTACCAGGACCGGAGATGGCTCGCCGGAGTAGCTCGGACGCTTCCTCCCATCGGGTCTGGGTGGAGTAGGCGATGGACAGGTTGTTCAGCCCCGTTGCGTCGTCGGGGTAGATGTCCAGGAGCGTTTGATAGGCGTCGATCTCTGCATCGAGGTCGAACGTCACGTCGTTGTGGTACTGGGCGATGGCCCGGTAGCGCTCCCGGTCGGTGAGTCGCTCCCGGAGCTCGTAGGCCCGGGTCGACGCCTGTCGGATGGCGGCCTGATCGTTGCCGGTCTCCTGAAGGACGATGGCGAGCCACCGCCACGCCATGGCGAAGTCCGGATCCAAGCGCAACGCCTCCTCCAATAGAGCCTGGGCCCGGGCGGGCTCGCCGGATTCGCGTGCATCGATGGCCTGGGTCATGAGGCGGAGAGCTTCCAGCGAGCCGGTGGTGGCAGCTTCCAACGGCTCGTCTGCCCGAATCGACCGGAGAGACTCACCTGCCCGTTCCCGGATATCCTGGGACAGGCCGTCGATGGCTGCGATGACCTCACCCCCGTCTGCAGCCGTGCGCCGGAAGGTCGCGATGGTCTGTCCGGTCGACGCGCTCCGGATACTCGCCAGGAGGACGTAGCCCGATCCCGCGGACCCCACTTCGCCTTCGATGATGGCGCGGTACCCCCCTCGAAGGGCGACCTCCTCCGCCACGCTGCCGCGAACGGGTACGTCTTCCTGGCGACCCATCATGGACAGAATCTCCGACACCGACGAAGACTCGACGACGGTGATGGCGTCGGTGGTGGCGAGATCCACACGCAACGCCTCGGTCACGACCTCACCCAGAGTGGGGTCGTTGGATCGGTTGTCGAAGTCGGCAAGGAGAACCGGGTCGCCCTCGTCGATGAGGCCCTGGGCCTGGAGGTTGCCCACCGGCCCGATGCCCGTAGACCACATGACGAAGTAGGCCAGCAGGGAGAAGCCCAGGAGTGCGAAGGCGCCGATGCCCCCGAGGATGGCGTTGCGCCACGTGAGCATGCGCCTGGTTTTGGAGGGCCGGGTGGACGGACGATCCAGGGAGCCCGTGCCTGCGGCCAGGTTTTCGACGGGGGCTGCTGCCGCCGCACCTTCGCCGGAGACGTCGGCGTCCGCCCCTGAGGAGCCGCCAGGTGCCGGTTCGGCGGCGCTCGTGTCCCCGGGCAGACCTTCCTGGACAAAGGCCGTGGCGAGACAGATGGGGAGCCCGAGAAGGAGCAGCACCAACGCCATCGTCGGCGTCCAATCGGGGAGCCCGGCGGTCTCGGTCAGGACCTCCACCACCTGGAGCACACCCCACGACGCCGCGAGGAAGATTCCCAGCACCTGCCAGAGCGAGCGCCGGTGGACCTCGTGGATGAGCTTCTTCAGGCGGTCCAAGCGAGTCTACCCTTCGTCAGTGTGCGTGTCCTCTCGTGGCAGCTTTCGGGTCTCGGCTGCCGGGCGCGCTCGAGCCCGACCGGGGCCGGACCATCGCTCGCCGCGAATCTAGGCCACGCCGGGTCGCGCCGCTACGACGATGCGTGCGCTCAGCCACTGCCGAGCGCGTAGAACAGCGGCCCCTCAGCCCCTGAGACTCCCGAGCTTACCGTACAGGCGCGCCAAGGCACCGATCCCCTTCTCGTAGTTCTCGATGGGGAACCACTCGTTGGGCGCGTGGAGGTTGCAGTTCGGCAGGGAGAAGCCGACGAGGAGCGCGGTGGCGTCGAGCTTCTCTTCGAACTCCACGACGATGGGGATGGAGCCACCACCGCCCATGAGCACCGGCTCTGTTCCGAAGGCCTCGGCCAACGCCTCTCCCGCGGCCTCGAAGGCCGGGCCGCTGGGGCTGGCCTTCCAAGGGCGGCCCCCGTGAAGTTCGCGCACCTCCACGGTGACTCCACGTGGCGCGACCTTGGCGACGTGGGCCTCGAAGAGCTCCTTGATCCGGTCGGGGTGCTGGTCCGGGACCAAGCGGAAGCTGACCTTTGCCATGGCGTGGTTCGGCAGCACGGTCTTGGCGCCCTCACCGGTGTAGCCGCAGAGAATGCCGCACACGTCACACGTCGGGCGGATCCAGAGACGCTCCAGCGCCGAGTAGCCGTCTTCGCCGATCAGGCCCGGCGCGCCGACGTCCTGAGCGAAGGACTTGTCCGAGTGTGGCAGCCCGGCGATCTGGCTTCGGGTCTCGGCGTCCCACTCGACGACGTCGTCATAGAAGCCGTCGATGGCGATGCGGCCTTTGTCGTCGTGGAGGGAGGCGATGATGCGGGACATGGCGTTGCCCGGGTTCCCGACGGCGCCTCCGTACTCGCCAGAGTGGAGGTCGCTGTTCGCGCCGTGCACGTGGAGCTCGAAGTAGGCGAGCCCCCGCAGGGAGAAGAGAAGCGAGGGTAGCCCCTCGGCGAACATCCCGGTGTCCGAGATGAGGACCACGTCGCATGCGAGCTCGTCGGCCCTCGCCTCGACGAAGGGAACCAGATTCGGCGAGCCTACCTCCTCCTCGCCCTCTGCCAGCACGACGACGTTGATGGGCAGCTCGGCGCCGGTGGCGTGGAAAGCCTCCAGAGCCTTCACGTGCATGTAGAGCTGGCCTTTGTCGTCGGCGGAGCCCCGAGCATAGATCCGGCCGTCGCGCTCCGTCGGCTCGAAGGGTGGCGAGTCCCAGAGGTCGAGGGGCTCGGGCGGCTGGACGTCGTAGTGCCCGTAGATGAGCACGGTGGGTGCATCGGGCCCTGCGCCGCGCCACTCTCCCACGACGATGGGATGACCGGGTGTGTCGTGGACGACGGCCGTCAGCCCCGCTTCTTGGAGCCGTTGGCCGAACCACTCTGCGGCCTCGCGGGTGTCGGCGTCGTGCTCGGATTTGGCGCTGACGGAGGGGATCCGGAGGAAGTCGTACAGCTCCTCCCGGAAGCGCCCGAGGTTGTCTTCTACGAAGCGGAGGACGTCGGACATGGGATCCGCTCAGCCCGTCAGATGAGCGTCCGGAGGCCCCAGCGGTAGATGAACGTCATCACGATTGCGAGGACGGCCGCTCCACCCATGCCCCCGGCGCTGAGGGAGACGGGGTCCCACAGGTGGAAGAGCCCGACCCCGAGCATGCCGCCGATGAGCGCACCGAACGCGCCGAGAACGGCGATGATCTGGGCGTGACCGGGCTGCTCCTCGGGGCGGTCGATGACCACACGCATTCCGAGGCCGATGGCGGCGCCCATGATGATCCAAATGGCGATGCCGATCCAGTTCTCCATAAAACCGTGAGGTTCGGGTCGTTCGTGTCGATGACGGACCGAAAAGCTATCCGAACCCAGGGACGAGAGCCACCCTCGGCGGGGGTGCGGGGTGGCCCGAGCGTTCGTGGTCGGGGCTCCTTTTTGACTCCGTCCACCGTCGGTTGTCCATTGATGTATGACCGACGAGATCATCGATCTGACGCGCTACCTGAAACGGGAGCCGACGTCCGACCTGCCCAAGGGGACCATGTCCCTGTGGGGCGCGGATGGAGAGCGGTCGCGGTTCGCACTGCCCCTCTGGCGGATCATCTATCTGGCGCAGGGCGACCGGGCGGTCATTTCGTGGTCCTACACGGAGCGTCAGGCCCGGATGCACCCCTTCGTCGTCCTCGACATCGCGGCCGATCCTGCCCGGACGGACGTGGACGGAGCGAACGTCCCCAAGTTCGACCCCGACGAAGGACCGTCCCTCATCGATTTCGAGGATGAGGGGATCGTGATCTTCCTGGGTTCCCGGGCGGGCCGCATCTGGACGCTGCTCGTGGATGGTGGCGGTGGAAGGCCGGAGCCCCTGGCTCGACCGGCGAGAGAGGACATCCTCTTCCTCGCGGGGGAATGCGCAGGCCTGCTCTTCCTGAGGGACCTCGCGGACGACGCGCCGGCCGAATGACGGCTAGGCTGGCCGGTAAAGCCGACTAGCCGTCGTCGCCCTCCTGCATCCGCCGCTTCAGCTCCTCCAGGGCGGCGTCGACATCGAGCTCTTCAGGCGGCTCGTCGTCGAGTTCCACCCTGAAGTCGGACCGCTCGTCGAAGTCGAAGTCGCTGAAGGCTTCGGCTGCCTCGGCCTCCGCTTCCGTCCCTTCGATCTTGTCGGCCATCCGATCGAGTTCGGCGAAAAGATCGTTCGCCGCCGAAATGCTCTCCCGTGCCCCTGAGCGCCCTGTGGTCGCCTTGAGGGCGGATCGCTTCTCCTTGGCCTCCTCGAACTGACTCATCATCCCCTCGAGGGTGGTCCGCCGAAAGGAGAGCTCCTCCTCGAGGGCCGCCACCTTCTTCCGCAACACGTCGCGGTGACCCTCGGCTTTCGCCGAATACTGCGAGGCCAGCTTCACGGTTTCCTCGTCGTCGATCTCCCGGGCCATGGCTTCTCTGCGCCGAGCCGTAGCGGCGTCTTTCGAGAGCTGCTCGATTTGCTGGTTGGCCTTCTCGATCTGGTCCTCGAGACCGGCGACGGCTGCTTTCTCGTCGACGATCTCGCTACGCATTCCCACGAGAAGCTTGTCGGCGGCTTCCGAGACCTGATCCCGGTTCAACTCCTTGTTGAAGTTGTCGAGCGCCTCTTTGAAGGCGTTTCGCAGATCTTCGAACATCGCGCTGTCCTCGTGGCTCCGGTGCGAAGCAAAAAATCGGGCGGCGACCGGTAGGCCGCCGCCCGACCGTCTACACTCTCGATACGAAAAGAGTGCAGGCGAAGCTTCAGTTCAAGAAGGGCTCGATCCGCTGCGCGAAGGAGTTGCGTGCGCGATGCAGACGGCTCTTCACCGTTCCCAGGTTCACCCCGGTGATTTCGGAGATCTCCTCATAGCTCTTGCCTTCGAGTTCCCGAAGGCGGAAGACGAGGCGGTGATGCTCCGGCAGCGTCTGGACGGTGTCCTCGACCAGGCGCTTGAGGTAGCGCTTCCGATAGAGGTCGTCCGGACGCATGGAGATGTCTTCGAACTGAATGGGCCGATGGTCGTCGTCCCAGTTCCCCGTCAGCTTCTGGAAAAGCACCAACGGGCTGCGAGACCGATTCCTCAACTCATTCTTGGAGAGGTTCCCGGCGATGGTGTAGACCCACGTCGAAAACTTCTTCGACGTGTCGAAACGGTGCAGGTGCCGCGTGACACGAATGAAGGCCTCCTGCACCAGATCCTGGGCCCGATCCGAATCACCCGTCTTTCGGGTGATGAAATGGACGAGGCGATCCCGATAGCGGTCATACAGGCGCTGAAAGGCGCCTGGCCGTCCTTCGAGATGTGCGGTGACCAACTCCTCGTCGGACAGGTCCTCGAGGGGGCGTTCCGCTAATGACTGGCTCACGTTCTCAGGAGTTGCGTTGACCATTTGTGGGTCACCTTTTTCCGAGTTGTCGGAGCCAAGCGCGATACAGATCCGAGATACTTGACATGTAAGATATCGAAGTGGGCGGGCCTTACAAGACGTCGCGGGAGAGTGTTACTCGATGACGACCGGGCGGTGCTCGAGGCCGACGAGGGTCCCTCCCTCGGAGAACCCTTTGTAGAGGGCGTGCTCCGGTGGGGGGACACGATCCTTGGACTCCAGAGCTTCTGTGGCGGCGGCCTCCATTTCCTCCGTGACCTCGGTATCGATGCGGTCCAGTACATCGCTTTTCACGCCGCGCCTACCCAGATAAGCCTCGAACAGTCCCACGGGATCCCGCCGACCCCACGCCGCGAAAAGCTCGGTCGGGAAGGTGTCCCGTGCTTCGCGCTCATCGTGGGTCGCGTGCCCCCCCATTCGAAACGTGTCGGCGACGATGGCCGCCGGCCCGTGGCCCGACCGACAGCGCTCGGCGGCGATGCGTGTGGCCGCGTAGACGTCGAGGACGTTGTTGCCGTCGCAGCTCCAGGCGTCGATACCGTACATGGCTGGCCATGCGTGGATGTCGCCGACGCCGTGCATCTCAGCGGGCGTACCCAGGGCGACCTGATTGTTCTGGATGACGAAGATGACGGGGAGGCTCTGCACCGCAGCCAGGTTCATTCCCTCATGGCATGCGGCGCACTTGGTGGCTCCATCGCCGATCCAGGTCATGGCCACTCGTTGCTCGCCCCGATTGCGAAAGGAGAGAGCGACGCCCGCCACGATGGTCACACTGGTGCCCATGTGACTGATGGGCTGGATGATCCCGCTGCCCATGTCACCGATGTGGAGATCGCGTCCCTCGCTCGGCGAGTCGGACGTGGCAAGGTATCCCCGGAACATGTCTGCCAGGGGCATGCCCATCATATGGAGGGCCCCGGCGTTGCGGATCATGGGGGAGACGACGTCGACGTCGGGATCCAGTGCCCGAACGTTGCCCACGGTGACCGCTTCCTCGCCCGTGCCCAACCAGGCCTTGGAGATGACGCCGGTTCGAACCCAACGCTTGAGGCCGATGTCGTGGAGGCGTGTGCGGAGGAGGTCCCGGTAGATGGCGAGGAGCTCCGCCTCGTCGAGGCCGGTGACGATGCGGGTCCGCTCGGGATCGTCCCCGAGGGTGCGCTCGTAAGCGTCGACGAGCTCCGGATCGGGCGTCCAGTCGACGTATTCGGGCGGATCGAAGGCCGGATATCGCTTCATTACGGCAATCTAATCAAGTCGCCGGAATCGGGCGGCCGACACGGAAAGAGAAACGGGGGAGGCGAAGGGTCTCAGCGGCACGAAGAACCAGCCCCCCCAGGGTGGGCCACCGAGATTGCCTCCACACTCCCCCGTCAGAGTCGACCGTAGCCGACGCCCTCTATTTACTAGGCCTTCCGACAGGTGTCACTCTCAATTTGGTACGTTTCCCAAATTCGTTCCCTTCGCCTTGTCGACACGTTGATTGACGGGCCGCTCCATTCGAGATTACGCCGTCGGCGCCGTAGCCTTTCACCCTCCCCTCGCTGAGCCCACGTGACAGATCCTGATTCGGCCGCAGCGGCCAACGGGCCACGTCGAGTCCAGGCGGTCGTAGCGCTCAGGCTGCTGGAGGCGATGAGGGACATGGATCTGCCGCAGGAGCTTCTCGAGGATGAGGACCCCGCCCAGACGATCCCGCGGCGTTTCGGCCTCAGCGATGTGGTGGAACGGCAGATCCGATCGTACAAGAATGACGTTCGGAAGCGGGTGCGCCTCACGGACCAGGAGATCGAGGGTCTTTTCCGGTTCGTCATTCGCCGCCCCGACAGCTCGGCCGTCTTTCGGCGAGTGGGTCGACTCCTCGCGGAACGGCAGCGGTCGTCGCGGTGGATGCGGTATCTACCCCGCGCCGCGCAGTACGCCGTCGCCAGGTCCAGGGCCCGGCGGCGGTTGAAGCGTCTTTTCGGGCGACCCGTCGGAGGGTTCGGTCGTGGTCCCTTCGTCGTGGAGGGACGTGCCCACGTCTTCCACGACGTGGACCCCAGCGGCGACGCGTGCGAACTCGTGTCCGGCTTCGGTAAGGAGACCCTCGAACAGACCCTAGGCGGCTCGGCTCGCGTGACCCACACCCTCTGCCAGGGTCGTGGTGACGATCTCTGCCGTTGGGAGGGGGAACTGGTCAAGCCTAGGGCCACCGTCGCGGAGGAGGGCCTCACCCCTGCTCCAGACGGAGGGGCCGTGAGCGGATCATCCGGGCCATGAAGGCACCGGCGGAGGGCGAGGCCGCGCCAGACTTCACGCTCGACTCCGATTCGGGTGGATCGATCACCCTGTCGGGGCTCCGGGGAAGTAAAGTCGTGCTCTACTTCTACCCCCGCGACGACACCCCGGGCTGTACCGTCCAGGCGTGCGACTTCCGGGATGCGCTGCCCCGATTCGACGGTGTCGGTGCCGTGGTCCTCGGCGTCTCCACGGACAATGTGGTTTCGCACGGGGCCTTCCGTGCGAAATACGACCTCAACTTCCCTCTTCTCGCCGATGTCGAGGGCTCGGTGTGCGACGCTTACGCCGTCCGGGCGGGGGGACGGATCCAGCGGAGCACCTTCCTCATCGACCAAGAGGGAGTCATCCAGAGAGTATGGCGGGGGGTCTCGGCCCAGGGCCACGCGGACATGCTGGCTGAAGCGTTGGGGGCCTGAAGCTCGCGGAGCTACGCCATCAGCACCCGGTGTACCCTGAAGATGCAGAGATCCTGCACGACGATTCTTCCGCGGATGCGTGCGTCGAGAACCTCCTCTTCCGACCGAACGCCGGTCTGAAGCCAGATGGATGGCTCCTCTTTTCGGCGAACAGCTTCGCGCACGAACGGGCCGGCTTCTTCCGAGGGCCGGAAAATCAGCACCAGGTCCACCGGCTCTTCGACCTCGCTCAGGGTGGCGTAGGACCTCCTTCCGAGCAGCCGGTCGGCGTGGGGATTCACCGGGATGACGTCGAAGCCCTTCGCAGCCAGGTACGAGGGTACGCGCCGCGCCGGCTTCTCCAGATTCCTGGAGAGACCGACGACCGCAATGGTCTGCGCGTTGGTGAGCAATTCGACAAGGCGTTCGGCCGGCGGGTTGTCCGGGTCCGACGACTCGTCGAGGAGGCGCTCGAGCTCCACGAGAGTATTCACGAGGCGGCGAGCTTGGGGGGCTCCGTCCGATCCCGCAACCACCCGTCCGGACACACTGGCTCGCGTTCGGCGGATCCCCGGAGAGGCAGCCGGGATATCCATGTTCGCGTGGGAGCAGGCACCGACCCCGCCGCCCCTCATCGCTGTGAACTTCCGGGAACGCCATGGATCCGATTCTGATCGTCGTCGTCGTCATCGCCTTGCTTGTGGGCGCCGGTACCGGGTTCGTGCTCGGCCGGGGGTCTGGCCGCGCCTCCGCCCTCGATGAAGGGCGGGCTGCAGGCCTCAGCGAAGGGCGGAAGGCCGGAACGGAGGAGGGCCGCAGGATGGGAGAGGAGGCGGGCCGCCGGCTAGGCCTCGAGGAGGGGGAGAGGGCGGGAGCCGAGGCCGCTCGGAAGGAGGGTTTCGACGAGGGTGTCGCCCACACGCGACGAGGAGAGCGTGACGCTGCCCTCCGCGAAGCCATCGGACGCGTCTCGACGTTCCTCCATTCCCAGGTGCGCGCCCCTCTGGCCGGAGCCGGCGAGGCCAGCGACGAGGTCGAGCTTCGGGAGCGGATCGAGCGTGCCCTGGGCTCCCTGGAGGATCTCGACTTCTTCATTACCGAGACAGGAGTCGCGCGGCAGGGCGCCGATCTGGCCAAGCTCGCCCAGTCCGTGTCCCGGGAGTTCGCAGGGGATCACGACGTGGCCGTGCGGGTCATGCTGGGCCAGCCCACGGTGAGGGCAGAGGTAAACTCACAGGCGATCATGGACGCCCTCTACTTGATACTCCACAATGCCGCCCGCTTCGGAGACGGCAACACGGTCGACCTTACGGTGGAGCAGGCCGGGAGCCAGGCGAAGATCACGGTGCGGGACCGGGGCCCCGGTTTCTCCGAGGAGGCTTTCAAGCGCGCCTTCGACCCCTTCTACTCCACTTCCGACGAGGGCTTGGGTCTCGGTCTTCCCCACGCCAGGCAGGTCGTCGAGGAGATGGGCGGAGCCATCGAGCTCAGGAACATGCCCGATGGCGGAGCGGAGGTAGAGGTGTCGCTACCGGTCTCGTGATGATCGTCGGGCCGTGAAGCCGACACCCGCCACTCCAGCGGCCACCAGGGCGATACCCATCCATCCCAGGGGCGACAGCCCCTGAGAGAGGAGAAGGGTGGCGAGCACCCCGGCCACGACCGGTTCGATGGCCGTCGCGATGGAGGCTCTGCTGGCGTCGATGCGCGACAGGGCGTCGAAGAAGAGAAAGTGGGCCACCGCGATGGTGAGGACAGCGAAGGCCAGGAGGACGAGCCACGCCGTGGATGACCCCGGCCAGACCACGGGACCCGACATGAAGGGGAGCGCCATGGCCAGGAAGGCGACGGACCCGGCCGTGCTGTATGCCACCGTCCGGAGGGCGCCGTAGCGGGGAGCCGCGAATCGACCGAAGAGCGTGTACGTGCCGTACGACACGCCGGCCAGGACCCCCCAGGCCACACCGCTGTTTCCGAAGGTCGCGGTCACCTCCTCTGCTCCGAGCACCGAGATCCAGACACCCGTGAGGGTCACGACGAGAAGAGCGATCCGGGTCCTGTCCGGCCATTCGCCGAGCAAGGGACCCGACGCGGCCGCGACGACGGCCGGTGCAAGGTAGAGGAGGGCTACCGTGGAGGGCACGCCCACGGCGTCGGTGGACAGCTGGTAGGCAAGCTGGAAGACGCCGATGGCCAGCCCCCCGCCCAGCGACAGAATGACGAAGCCACGGAGGTCGAGAAGGAGGCTTCGGCCGCCGCGCACGACCAGGATCCCGAGGACCAGGACGACGCCTCCTACCAAGGGGCGAAGGAGGGCCAGACTCTCCGGGGGGACACCGAGGCGGAAGAGGTTGACCGCGAAGATCCCCGATGAGCCCCAGAGCGAGGCGGCCAGAACCGCCTCGAAGTACCCCACGAGGACGCCTCGGTCGGGGCTCTGGGGGCCGGACCTCGTGGCCTCTCGGGTCACGCGTATCCGTAGATCTGGTAGAGGAGGATGTAGACCAACAGGCCGGTGATGGAAACGTAGGCCCACACTGGGAAGACGAATCGAGCGAGTCGCTTGTGCTCGGCGAAGCGCTCCTTTCGTACGAGCCAGAGCAGGCGGAGCACGAAGGGGAGAACCAGTACGGCGAGGATCATGTGCGAAACCAGCACGGTGAGGTAGACCGTCCGGGCCAGCCCCTCACCGGCGAACTCATGGGTCCCGGTGAGCGCGACCCGGGCGAGGTAGAAGACCAGAAAGAGAGCCGAGGCGCCCACCGCGGTGAGCATGGCTCTCTTGTGGTTGTCGATGACTTTTCGGCGAATGAAGTAGAAGCCTGAGAACAAGGCCACTGCGCTCATGGCGTTGAGGCTCGCGTTCACCATGGCGAGCATGTCGCCCACTTCCGTCGTGTTCATGGAGGGTGGTCCCGCTCAGGCCAGCACGGCGTCCGACGCATTCGACGTCGCGGGCGCGCCGGACGTCGCTTCGGGTCGGGTCGCCAACGTCGCAGTCGCGGCGAGGACCGCCAGGAGGGCCGCGGCCACGAGGGTGTGGAGAGAGACCGGGACGACGGCGAGAACGGTGAGAACCGAGGCGACGCCCAGGGCCACCTGCACCAGAACCAGCGCGACGGCGGCGACAACCCATCGACGAATCCGGCCGGGGACACCCCTACGGTGCGCTGCGACGGCGAGCCACAGCACGGCGCCCGTGGCGACCAGGGCCACTACGCGATGGGCGAAGTGGGCGGTAATGGGCAGGTTGACCAGGGGTGGTACGACCTGGCCGAGACAAAGCGGCACGTCGGGGCAAGCCATCCCCGCATCGGTATGTCGAACCAGGCCGCCCACCACCGACTGAAGGAAGACGAGGAGCCAGGCGAAACCGGCGAGTGCGCGTAGTCGCATGCCCATCGACTCGTGAAGGCCCTCGACGGGACCTCCGCCCCGACTCGTGGCTGCCGCCAGGACCGAGGCCAGGGTCAGGAAGGCGAACGCGAGGGTCAGATGGGTCGTGGAGACCAGGTCCGGCAACCGGTAGATGACCGTGAGTCCCCCGAAGATCGATTGGATCACCAGGAGACCGAGTCCGGCAAGACACGCCTTGAAGATCCACGGCCGATCTGGTGCCTCCTGCCGAGCCAGCCACGTCGCCAGCCCGAACATGAGCACCAACCCTCCGGCCACCAGACGGTGCAGGTGCTCCCAGAAGACGCCGCCGGTCATCTCCGGGACCATGGTCCCGAAGCAGGTCGGCCAGTCGGGGCACGCGAGGCTGGACTCCGTGGCGTGGACCACACTACCGAGAAAGAGGAGCCCCAGGGTCCATACCACGGTCACACGGAACGCTCGTGGATGCAGTGGAGCCGATTCGGTGGTCATGGCGCGAGGTCAGGCGTGGACGACCTGGTCGGCCGGCTCTGACGTCTCCGGCTTCGCAGTAGGCTTCGAGGCTGTGGGCCGGTACCCCTCGAAAGAGACGACGCCGGCTTCGAGCCAGGTGAAGTCCCCTTCCAGGAAGCGGCTCGACAGCGCGTAGGTCGCCGTATCCTCATTGTCGAAAAGGGAGCGGAACCGCTCGGAGATGCGGCGGCGCGACTGACGGCAGAAGGTATCGGCCAGGGCGTCGACACCGGTTTCCGCGCTGCCCTTCTCCATGAGCGTTCGGGCTCGCACCAGGACCGTGCTCATGACGAGCAACTCGGCGCCGATATCGACGATGCGCCCCAGGACGGCCTGCCGTTTTTCCAGCGCCGGTCCGAATCGCACCATGGTATGGAAGGTGGCGCGGGCGAGTCGACGAGAGGTGCGTTCGATGTAGCGTGCGTGTCGTGCCAGCTTCCCGAAGCCCGAATACTTGGGCCAGAAGCTCCATCCGAAGAAGCGGGTGGGATACCACCACGCGTAGTGGATGCCGGCCTTCACCAAGGCAGTCAGCTTCGCCCCGAGGGGGGCCTTGGGGTTCACGAGGTCACCGGCCACGGCGAGGTGCCGGTCCACCGCTTCCCGGGCAATGAAGAGGCGCATGATCTCGGATGAACCCTCGAAGATCGTGTTGATACGCATGTCTCGCAGGCAGCGCTCGACGGGGTAGGCGGTTTCACCCCGGCTCTCGAGGGACTCGTGGGTCTCGTACCCACGGCCGCCCCGCACCTGAACGGCCTCGTCGACGAGGGACCAGCCGGTCTCGGTGGCCCACATCTTGGCCACCGCGGCTTCGAGACGGATGTCGAAGTCCCCCGAGTCGGACATGGCGCCGATGACGTCCACCAGGGACTGCATGGCGAAGGTGTCGGCGGCCATCTTCCCAAGCTTCTGGGCGATGGCGTCGTGCTTACCGACGGGAAGACCCCACTGGACCCTGGACCCCGCCCAGTCCCGGAGCATCTCCAGGCACCCCTTGCCGGCCGCAGCGCAAAACGCCGGAAGGGCCAGACGACCGGTGTTGAGTGTGATCAGGGCCAACTTGAGGCCCTTTCCTTCACCCCAGAGAAGGTTGTCTCGAGGGACCTTCACGTCGGTGAAACGGAGGACACCGTTGGAAAGACCCCGAAGGCCCATGAAGGAACACTCGTGGACCGTCTCCACTCCTGGCCAGTCGGTCTCGACGATGAACGCGCTGATGGGCTTGCGCTTGGAGCCTTCCTCGGCGGGAGTGCGGGCCATGACCACGATGATGTCGGCACGGGGCCCATTGGTGGTCCAGAGCTTCTCGCCGTTGAGAATCCAGTGCTCGCCGTCGTCGGAGAGCACTGCGGTGGTGGACATGTTCGCCGGGTCCGACCCCACGTCCTGCTCGGTGAGGGCGAAGGCCGACAGGGCGCCGCCCGCCAGGCGAGGCAGGTACCTCTGCTTCTGTTCTTCGGTGCCGAACTTGAGAAGGGGTCCAGGGACTCCGATGCTCTGGTGTGCCGACAGGAAGGCACCCGTGGCCGAGCACCGGGAGGCGACGATGGCCAACGCCTTCAGGTAGGAGAGCTGGGACAGCCCCAAACCTCCATACTCCTCGGGAGTCTTGATTCCGAAAGCGCCGAGCTCTGCGAGGCCGTCGAGGACCGCCTGGGGCACGTGGCCTTCACGATCGATGGCGTCGCCGTCGATGTGATCCTCGGCGAAGGCGTGGAGCCTCTCGAGAAAGGCGGCCGCCTTCTTCTGCTCCCCGGGATCGGGCTCGGGCTGCGGATAGACGAGGTCGAGGTCGAATCGACCCTCGAAGAGGGCCCGGGCGAAGCTCTGCTTCTCCCAGTCCTTCTCTCGTGCCTGCTCGGCGACCTCTCGGGACTCGAGCTCGGTGGCCAACTGCGTGGTCTTCGCCATGATACTCCCGGCTGGTCTGCGTCGGGCCGGTCACGACCGTCCCGAACTCTTCGCTTTCCGAGCGCCATCGCCCGG
This sequence comes from Gemmatimonadota bacterium, assembly GCA_013002885.1. Taxonomy (GTDB): domain Bacteria; phylum Gemmatimonadota; class Gemmatimonadetes; order Longimicrobiales; family Gaopeijiaceae; genus UBA2589. The sequence goes on from JABDLS010000099.1 coordinate 33,956, forward strand.
ACATCTGACTACCCCCATGCCCTCCCGGGGAGCCACCAGGATCCACTCCGGCGGCGACGCCCCGGCATCACCCCAAGATGAACTCCTCGATCTCGTCGGACCGTTCTTCCGCGTCGCTCTCACCGATCTCCATGAGAGTCCGCACGTAGTCGGGCTGGAAGAGGATGAGGCTCAGGACGTCGGGACTCTTCGTCTCCCGGGTCCCCAGGCCCCGCGTCAGGAAACGGAAGGCCTTCGGCAGATCTGCCTCGAAGTCACCCGCCAGCTTCCCCAGGTCCTCCGACGGCCGTAGGACGAGGAGCTCGATGGGCTCGAGCCCGTGGCGCTGTTCCTCCGGGAGGAGCTCGAGGAGGTTGTTCAGACGTTCGAGGCGAAGGGCGTCATTGTCGAGGAGGTCGAGAAAGACGGCGTTCAGGAGAACGCCCAGGACCTGGGCCGGCGGCGGATAGCCCTGTACCACCGACACATCGGCGGCGGCGCGACTCTTACGGTGTCGGGTGGAAATGGCCATGATCCGCCGAGCTCCCAGGTGTAGGGCCGGGGAGAGAGGTGCCGTAAGGCGGATGCCTCCGTCGCCGTACCACCGGCTTCCGAGCTGGATGGCGGGGAAGAGCAGGGGAAGGGCGGACGACGCCATGATGTGATCCACCGTCATGGTGGCGATCTCCGTGAGCCGCTGTGGTCGCTCCCACGGCTCGATCTCGCGGCCCTGGAGCCACGTCACCGAGTTGCCGGTGGAGTAGCTCGACGTGCTGATGGCCAGGGCTCTGAGTCGTCCCCGGTCCAGGTTGTAGCGGATTCCGGTGATCTCGCCGTCGACCGCATGGAGGACCTCCGAGAGGTATTCCCGGAGGGGCGCGGTGTCCACGAGACCACGCGCCTGATGCGACATGTCCCGGCCACCACCGCCAAGCTGGCGGAGCCAGCGTACCGTGTTCAGGGCCAGGGAACGGGTGTCGACGCGGAAGACGTTGTCGACGGAGATGTTGCTCCAGAGGTGGGAGAGCTCGTTGACCGCCTGGAGAAAACTCCCGTGATGCGAAGCGAGGGCGGCCGCGTTGATGGCGCCTGCCGACACCCCCGTGATGTACGGGAGATGCAGGTCGGGGAAGCGACGGGCGAGACAGCGAAGGAAGCCCACCTGGTACGCCGCCCGTGCGCCCCCTCCCCCCATGACGAGCCCGAGGTCGTCAGGCCCGTTCGTATGATGCGCGGCGGCACCCGGCTCGACGTCCGCCAGTGCCTCCACGCCGGCTTCGCCTATCTCCTGGCCCACGTCCGCTCTCCGGTGTCACCCTTGGCAGACCTCATAGCGCCGAACCGATCAGAGGTCGCCCGATCGCCATGATCCCTGCCGCGATGAGGCCGAAGGCCACGAGGGTCCCGACGATGTGTGGGGCATAGCTCTGCTGCTCCGGTGGGCGTCGCTTCATGACGCCGTGGACGATGTGAGCGACGGCAGCGGCGAGAACCATCATCACGATGTGTCCACCCAACTGGGGGTAGAACATTCCGGTGAAGAGGAGTGTGACGCCCAGGAGGATCATCAGGTCGAGGAGCCCGGTGAAGGCTGCGGAGAGAATCCGCATCGTCTTGTCGTAGGGGCGCCCCGTGACCATCCCGTAGACGGCATAGCCGATGACGGCGAGGGCCGCCAGGAAGACGAGATACCGGATGCCGGAGTGGGCGTAGAGAAGCATGAGCGTCCGTTGGAGTTCGAGGAGCCGGAAAGTGTCGCTATTGGCGTGTTAGATCGAGAGGAGGCATGTCTTTGGTGAGCTCGACGACCCGCTCGACGCCCCATCCTTCGACGGTCCACACCCTGGCCAAGTACTCGCCGGGTGGCACGGGGTCCATCTCGAAACGCCCGTTGGATCCGGCGGCGACGGCCAGCGGGGCGTCGGTGATGAACACGAAGCCGGTCATGCCCGGGTGCATGTCGCACAGGACGTCGTATCCGCCTGGGTCCGGCAACATCACATCGACTTCTTCCGTCGGACCGGTATCGCCGTTGAACACGGTGGAGTCGCCTGACACGGACCGGAGGTGCACGTTGTGACTGATTGCGCCTTCGGAGTTGGTGAAGCGGACCGGTGATCCGTGGGCGACGATGAGGACCCGGGGCGAGAACGCGAGCCCAAACTGATCCACGACCGCCTGGCCGCCCTCGGCTGGCGCGGCGGGGTGTCCGGACAGCCCACTGCCCTCGAGGGCCGGTGTCCGGCTGTCAGTCGGCGCGGGGCCGTCGGAGGCCTGCGGTGTGAGCGTGACGATGGCGGGGATGCCGCCGCTGGCCGGGGGGGTCTGACCGCGCACTGCCGCCGTCGCCCCTCCCCCGTTCAAGCCAGCCGCGCCGCCTTCGCTGGAGCCATCGGTGGCCGCGCCCACGGTCCCCGCTCCCTCGCCAACGACCTCCGCGTCGCCGACGACTCTGTCGCCGCCCTCGTCACCGGTCCCGCACGCCAGGGCGAGCGCGGTGGCGCAAACCAGGGGCGCCCGAACCATGAGACGAGGCGCCACGCCAGTCAGTCGTCCAGCTCCGCCATGGCTTCGTCGTAGAGACGCTGAGCGAGTTCCACCCGTTCCCTTTGACTCTGGGTCGGGGGGTAGAGGGTGGCCTGTCGGACGCCGCCGCCATTCATGCTGCGGTAGACGCCGCCCACCAGTCGGATGGCCGCGCGCAGCTTTTCCTCGGGGGTCTGGGGAGGACGGTCGGGCCCTCCGCCGAAGAAGCCGCCGCCACCGCCACCCATCTCGTTCTGCCGCATGGCGGTCTGGATCCGGTCCTGGAGCTGGAGGGCGTCGAGCATGAAGCGCTCACGGGTCTCATACATCGCCAAGGTGATGGGCATGTCCGGATCGCCCTCGACCCGGAAGACGGCCGAGTCCTCGGCGCCGTTGGCGACGACGGTGGCGACGTACGTCCCTGGCGACACCCACGGACCCCACTCGCCGATGGGACGAGCGAGGACCGGGTTGTCCCATCGCTCCCAGCGATCGGTCTCCCCGGGGAGACCGTGGCGCAGGTCCCAGTTCACCCGATGCGTTCCGGCGTCTCCGGGCACGGTCATCTCACGCACCGTCTCTCCGGCAGCGTTGGTGATACGCAGCGTCGCGTCCCCCGAACCCGACGCGACGCGATAGGTGACGTAGACGCCGTCGGGCGGGTTCTCGCCGGCCCACGGCTCCTGACCGCGGTACGACGTGTCCTTCTTGTAGATCTGGATGCGCCCGTCGGGGACGGTGAAGACGGTCAGCGGGCCCGAGGCCGCGGCGAACTCGGCGATGGGTTGGGTGTCGTCGAGAATCCAGATGCCCTGACCATGGGTCCCAAGAACCAGGTCCTTGTCCCGGGGGTGGATGAGGATGTCGTCGTAGTGGGTCGTGGGGAGGTTGGGGATCTTCGCCCACGTCGCACCCCGGTCCGTGCTTGCAAAAGCGTGGTGCTCGGTCCCCACGAAGAGGGCGTTCGGGTTGTCGGGATGCTCGATGACGTCGTTGACGACCCCCATCTCCGGTAGCCCATCGTGGAGTGGCGCCCACGAGGCGCCGAAGTCCGTGGTCCGGTAGAGGTACGGACGGAAGTCGCCGTCGCGGTGGCCGTCGAAGGCCGCGTAGGCGGTACCGGCTGACGACGCCGACGCCGTGATCCGGCTCACGTACGTACCAGACCGGACGCCAGGTACGTTGCCCGATACCTCGGCCCAGGTGGTTCCGCCATCTCGACTCACCTGCAGGTTGCCGTCGTCGAAGCCCAGCCACAGCACGTCGGGATCCGACGGCGACTCGTCGAGGGTCACCGCCTCGCCGAAGGAGCTGGTGCCGTCATTGCGCGAAATCGAGATGTCGCCGCCCTGCACGCCCATGATCGACATCGTGTCGCGGTCGACGGCGCGGCTCAGGTCCTCCGTCCGCGTCCAGGTGCCGCCTCGATCCGTGGAGGAGAAGAAATGGTTGCCGGCCACGTAAAGGACGTCGGAGTCGTGCCTCGAGAGCATCATCGGTGACGTCCAGTCGAACCGGTAATCCAGCCCGAGGGGCGGCTCCGGCGAGATGTCGACCATGTCACCGGTCTGGGTGTCGTAGCGGAAGTAGCTGCCGCCATTGGAGCTGCCGTAGGCGAAGCGCGGGTCGGCGAAGTCGGACTGCCAGTACATCCCGTCGCCGAAGCCGTTCTGCATCCAGTCGTCGTTGAGGATGCCCGCCCAGCGGCGATTCTCCGAGGGCCCGAAAAAGGAGTGGTTGTCCTGGAGACCGCCGTAGACCCAGTACGGGTCCTGCATGTCCACGCCGATGGCGTAGAATTGGGCGATGGGGAAGTTGTTCATTCGCCTGAAGTTGATGCCCCGGTCGTAGCTTTCATGCATTCCCGCGTCACCCACCAGGTAGAGGTGGTCGGGATCGTCGGGGTCTATCCAGAGGTCGTGATGGTCGGCGTGCACACCAACGTCGTAGGTGGGGGCGAGGGCGATCTGGCTGAAGGTCCGGCCCCCGTCGTCACTCACGTACGAGCGCGTCGCGAGGGTGTACACGCGCTCGTCGTCGTTGGGGTCGATGTAGATGTGGGAGTAGTACATGGGGCGGATGTTCTGGTCATTGACCATTTCCCATGTAGCTCCAGCGTTCTCCGAGCGGTAGACGCCGGTGGTCTCGTCGTCGTCGGTCTCGATGAGGGCCATGAGAACGTTCGGATTCGACTCGGAGATCGCGATGCCGATGCGTCCCTTGTCTCCGCTGGGAATCCCACCGGTCAGCTCGCGCCACGTTTCCCCACCGTCCGTGCTCTTGTAGATGCCGCTGCCGGGACCTCCGCCGTTGAACCCCCACGCTCTCCTGAGACGCTGGTAGGTTGCCGCGTAGAGAACGTCCGGGTCTGAGCTGTCGATCTCCAGGTCGATGACGCCGGTCACGTTGTCCACGTAGAGGACCTTTGCCCAGGTCTCACCGCCATCGACGCTCTTGAAGACGCCGCGCTCTTCCGACGGGGCCCACAGATTGCCCAGGCCGCCCACCCAAACGACATCCGGATTCGTCGGGTGCACGACGATCTTGCCGGTGTGCCGGGTCTCGTCCAGGCCCACATGGCGCCACGTGTCTCCCCCGTCGTTGGAGCGATAGACGCCGTTGCCGTAGGAACTCGACTGCCGATTCTGCTGTTCCCCCGTGCCTGCGTAAACGACACGCGGGTTCGATGGAGCGATGGCGATGTCGCCGAAGGTGCTCACGGGCATGTCGAAGAAGACGTTCGTCCAGTTGTGCCCACGGTTCGTCGTCTTCCATAGCCCGCCGGAAGCCGAGCCCACGAAGATGGTCGAGGGGTCGCCAGGCACCACTTCGACGTCGTGAATGCGCCCGCCGGTGGTTGCCGGTCCGATCGGGCGAGGGTACATGGCGGACATGTCGTCTGTCGTGATGGCGCTCTGGGCTTGAACTGCGGTTGGGGTCACCGCCGCCACCAGGGCTGTGAGGCCCAGGATCGCCCAAAGGCAGGCTGTCCTCCGGAAGCAGGCAGACGCTCGCAGGCCGTTCGGGAGGGTCAGGTTGAGCGTCGCTGTCCAGATTCGAGTGCGGTCCCTCATGTACAGACTCCTGTCGTTGGTCTCGCTGTCTATGCCTGGGTTCCTTCCGGCGCTTCTCCTGAGGTCGCCGTAGGCGGGCTCCCGGCCAAAGCCTCGCGTACGATGGCGATGACCTCTTCGTCCATGTCGTCGGCGCCGATCATCCATTGGAGGTAATCGGGGGCCTCGGTGGCGATTTCCGCCAGGGGGCGTCCCCTGTACTTCCCTCTACGGAAGACACGCCCCTCCTCGGGAGGGCTGAACCAGCGGTCCGCTTCCGTCCTGGTCGGTGCGTACTCCTCGCAGTAGGCGTGGAGGCCCACCAGGTCCCGGGGCAGGTGCGGATACCGCTGGAGCTGGGCGCCCAGCACCCCGGCCGATGTGCGGATATCTCCCAGGGCGGTGTGGGCCTCTTCGTGCTCCCTCTGGAGGTAGAAACGCGCCGCCGCAGACAGGTCCCTCGGTTCTTCCCGGTGGAAGATGTTCTGCATGTCGACCACGAGGCGCCCCTCCATGTCGAGGTCGACCCCCGCCCGGGCGAACTCCGCGAGGAGCATCGGGATGTCGAATCGACGCACGTTGAAACCCGCCAGGTCCGAATCGTCGAGCATGTCCGCCAGGCTGCGGGCCGTCCGGGCAAAAGGCAATTCGTCGGCTACGTCGGCATCGCTGATGCCGTGGACCGCCGTCGCCTCTGGCGGGATGGGGATCCCGGGATTGAAGCGCCGCTCCCGCTCGAGGACGTCGCCGTGGGGCGTGATCTTGATGAAAGCGAGCTCGACGATACGATCGTTCTTCAAGTCGAGACCGGTGGTCTCGAGGTCGAAGAAGACCAGAGGGCGTTCGAGGTCGAAGGGGAGCTTCATCGTGCCGGTGCGTTCGCCGAAGCGCCCGTCAGCTTTCGTCCGCCGGCTCGAGACCGAGCGCTTCGAGGACCACCTTCTCCTGCTCCTTCGCGTGCTCCGATGCTTTGCCCTCGGCAGGGCTCGCTCGCTCCGGGCGGGCGGAATACGAGAGGGGAATGTTTCTCGGCACCGCGGCGCGAAGGCGGGGACCGACGAAGGTCAGCCCACCCATGTTCCGCGGCTCCTCCTGAGCCCAGACAACCTCGCGGACGTTGGGGTAGTGCTCCACGAGCTTCTGGATGGCCGGCTCGGGGAACGGGTAGAGGAGCTCGAGTCGCGCCAGCGCCGTCTTCTGCGCTTCGCCGCGTCGGTCGTGGCCCTGCATGTCGTAGTAGACCTTGCCCGAACAGAGCACCAGTCGCTCGATGGCTCCCGGGTCATCCACCGACGGGTCCTCGAGGACATGGCGAAAGTTGCCGGTGGTCAGCTCGGACACTGTGGACGTCGCCTGCGGGAGCCGGAGGAGGCTCTTCGGCGTCATCACGATCATGGGGCGCTCCGGCCTCCGCAGGGCCTGGCGCCTGAGCATGTGGAAGTACTGGGCCGGAGTCGTCGGGTATGTAACCCGCATGTTGTCTTCGGCGCACAGCTGGAGGAACCGCTCGAGACGAGCACTCGAGTGTTCGGGTCCCTGTCCCTCATAGCCGTGGGGCAGGAGAAGTACGAGGCGCGAGTACTGGCCCCATTTCTGGTGTCCAGACGAGAGGAACTGATCGATCATGACCTGGGCGACGTTGACGAAGTCGCCGAACTGGGCCTCCCAGAGGACTGCGTCCGCGTCGCATGCCACCGAGTATCCGTACTCAAAGCCGATGACGGCGGTCTCGGTGAGGGGCGAGTTGTAGATCTCGAAGGGCGCCTTGGCCACGGTGGAGAGGGGGACGAACTCCTCGCCCGTCTCGACGTCATGGAGTACGGCGTGTCGATGGCTGAACGTCCCTCTCTCGGCATCTTGGCCGGTCATGCGAACGGGGATGCCCTGCATGAGGAGGCTGCCGAAGGCGAGGGTCTCGGCGTGGCCCCAGTCGAGGACCTTGTTGGCTCCGAACTCGCTGGCCTTCTTGCCGATCTGGCGCCAGAGCTTCGGGTGGGGGGAGAAGCCGTCAGGCACGTCGATGAGAGCGTGGTTGGCCTTCTCGAGGATCTCCAGATCGACGCCGGTGGTCTCGGGAATGACGGGGACCTCCCTCTCCTCGTCAGGTCGATCGTCCTCGACGGGTTGGTGCTCACGGATTCGATCCTGACAGTCCCTCAGGGTCTGCGCAGTGTCATCGCGGAGGGAGACCACGTAGGAGTCCTTGATGACACCCTCTTCGATAAGCCGATCCGAGTAGACCTCCAGAACTGTCGGATGATCATCGATGGCCTGGTACTTCTTGGGCTGCGTATAGGCCGGCTCGTCGCCCTCGTTGTGACCGTGACGCCGGTATCCCACCAGGTCGATCACGAAGTCGTCGTGGAATTTCCGACGGTAGGCCATGGCCAGTCGGACCACCGCGAGACAAGCCTCCGGGTCGTCGGCGTTCACATGGACGATGGGGATCCCGTACCCCTTGGCCAGATCGCTGGCGTAGGTCGTCGAGCGACCGTCGTCCGGGTCGGTCGTGAACCCGATCTGATTGTTCACGATGACGTGAACGGTTCCTCCGACGTCATAGCCCTCGAGGCGAGCCATGTTCAACGTCTCGGCCACCACGCCCTCGGCCGCGAAGGCGGCGTCGCCGTGCATGAGAACGGGCACCACACGGTCGTAATCGGGCTCCCCTTGCTCGTCCAGCTCCGACCAGAGCTTGGCGCGGGCCATGCCCATGACCACCGGATTCACGAACTCCAGGTGGCTGGGGTTCGGCGCGAGGGTCACGTCGACCCTGCCCGCGGCGCCGGTGTCCCGGGTGCCGCGGGCGCCGTGGTGGTACTTCACGTCCCCCGTGCCTTCAATGTCGAGTGCGCCACCTTTTCGGGACGGGCCCTCGAACTCGGCGAGAAGATCCCCGTACACGACACCTACCGTGTGAGTGAGGACGTTCAGGCGTCCGCGATGGGCCATGCCGAGAACGACGTCGGTGCCTCCGGCGCGCGCCGTCTCCTCGATGACGAGGTCCAGCATGGGCACGAGCATGTCGTTACCCTCGAGGGAGAACCGCTTCTGGCCCAGATAGGTCCGGTGGAGGAACTGTTCCAGACCCTCCACCTCGCTGATGCGCTTCAGGAGGACCTTCCGGTTGTCCTCGGAGAGCGATGGCCGGTGGACACCCCCTTCGACATGATCCCAGAGCCAGTCGACCTTCAGGTGGTCGTCCAGGTGCTCGAACTCGTAACCGATGGTGTCGGCGTAGATCTCGCTGAAGTCGGACAGGGCGTCGGCCACGGAGCGGTCGGCCAGGCTCTTCCCGTTCTCGTTGAGAATCAAAGAGGCGGGGAGCTCCTTCAGCTCTTCGGTGGATGTCCCGTGGAACGCCGGCGACAGCTGGGGGTGCCCGGGAGGCTCACTGCCGAGGGGATCGATCCGAGCGAGTTGGTGGCCGTGGTCCCGGAAGGCCTGGACGAGCGCCGTGGCCCGCGACACCGCGGGCAGGAGCTGCTGCAGCTTGTCGGCTGGTGAGGCGGTGCCGTCGCCGTTCTCGTCCAACGAAACCGGGCTGACGGTCGCACTGGAGGCGGGCGCCTGTTTCGGCGGTGTGGCGGCGGGCGGAGCGTCTCGGGACGGAGGCGCCGGTGGGGAGGAGGCGCTCGACCTGGGTGATGTGAGGGTAGGATCGGGCGCAGGCGCCGACTCATCGCCGCGCGCTCCGGACCGGGGGTGATCCTGGAGTTGGTCGGGCACGAGAAGGCCCTCTTCAATGGCGAGTTCCGCGCCATTGTCGAAGAGCCTACGCCACTCGGCGGAGACGGCTTCGGGGTTCCGGGCGTATTCTTCGAACATCGCCTGCGCGTAGGCGACGTTTTGACTGTCGAAAAGGGTGTCGTCCTTCACGGTCCGCTCAGCTGAGGAGTCAACGTTCCTCGTGGTCGATAACCTACCGCATTTGCCTTTGCGGCAGGAGGGCCGGGGCGGGATCCGGGAGCCCTTGCACGTACACGGCCCGTCCGGGTACACCTGAGGTTCCCGGTCCTTCCCCAGCCTCCTTTCGAACTTCTCGATTCCCCGGTCTCACCGCATGCGTCATCGAGCCGCGAGCACGTCGTTTCGTGTGGTCTTCGAATCCGTCAGAGACCCTCTACCGGTGGTCGTACATGATGGCTGGGTGGAGGCTTTTCCCTGGCTCGTGCAGGGCACGACGACGTCGGGTCGGGTTTCTCCAGCCGGTGAGGGAGCTCCGCCATTCGACCTTGGCCTCTTCTCCGACGGGAGCGCGGAGGCCGTCGTGCGCCGCAACTGGCGCACCCTGGCTCAACACCTCGACGCGACGGCCGTCGTCCACGCCCCTCAGCCCCACGGGTGCGTGGTGCGCGTCTGGCCAGGCAGCGGGGCCACCGAGGATGGTGTGGCCGGCGGCGACGGAGCACCGCAACTCGTCGATCCGTGCGACGGTCACGTGACCCGCCAACCCGGCGTCGTTGTCGCCGTCACCGTGGCGGATTGCGTGCCGGTATCCCTCGTGGATCCTAAGCAGCGTGTGGTGGCCATGGTGCACGCGGGGTGGCGGAGCGCGGCCGCCGGCATCCTCGAGCTGGCCCTGGAGACGATGACGGATCGGTTCGGCACCCGGACGGACGACGTGCACGTGCACCTGGGACCCGCGATCTGCGGGGCGTGCTACGAGGTGGGACCGGAGGTGCACGAGGCCCTGGGCCAACAGGTTCCCTCTGGCCCCGAGCCCATCGACCTGAGGGGGGTCCTCGGGCGGCGCGCTCTGGAGTATGGCGCCGTCCCCGACAGAACGACCGTATCGGGGCACTGCACCTTGTGCGGCGAGGCCGGTCTCTTCTCCCATCGGGGTGGTGATGCCCAGCGCCAGGTCGGTTTTCTGGGGATCCGCGGGTGAGGCGGGGACCACCGCCCGCCGGTGCGGGCCCACCTCCCGCCGTTCCCGATCATCCGGCGGGCCTGTGCAGCATCTGCACTCACCACCGCGTCACGGGCAATCGTCGAGGCTCCAGGTTCTATCTGTGCGAGCTTTCGTCCTCCGACCCTCGGTTCTCCAGGTACCCACCCCTTCCGGTGCGGCGGTGTCGCGGCTTCGAGGAGCAGGGGGATGATGTATGGCCGTGTACCGAAACGGCCGACGATTGAACCTGGTCGCTGGCGCTTTGGCGCCGCCCGTCCGACTGTTCTTTCCTTGTCCACCACGACGATGCCATCCCCCACGAGGAGCAATGCGTGACTGAGCCGTTCTACATCGCCAAGGCCGAGGTCGAGAAGATCGACGGTCTGCACCGCCGAGGGACACTAGAGGACGGCACCACGGTCGACTTCGGTGTCCACGGGCCGGTAAAGGCCCACTATGGCCTCGACTCCCAACCCAATCTGCCGCTGCCCGTGGACTACCTCGTGGCTGCGGCTGCCGGCTGACTACTCGGGACTCTCAACGGCGCACTGGAGGTGCGCGGGATCGCAGTGCCGAACGGCGACATCAGCTGCAAGGCCGAGGGGACCAACGAGGTCGTAGATCGGATCATCGTGCTGACCCGGATCGACGTGCACTACACCATTCGTCTCCCTGCGGGGGTCGACCGGGAGAAGGTCGATCGAGCCTTGTCGAGCCATGTCGCCAAATGCCCGACTGCGCAGAGCATCAAGGACTCGGTGGAGATCGGCTGGACGGCAGAGTTAGTCGAGCTGGACTGATGAGTCGTAGCTGGTGGTGTTGGCAGCAGCGTTCGATTCATGGGACTGACGGTCGTCGGCCTCGCGGCTAACAACGACGGAGATATCGACAGGTGAGGGGCCATAGGGCCACTCGGTCGGGCTCCCTGACAGGAATTTCTACAGTCCGGGGTTGGCGTCTTAGGTGCGCTTCGCGCTTGGGAGTGGCCGGCCCAGTTGCAGCGACTGAGGCGCGTCAGCAGAGCTTTGATCTCCTCAGGCCCCAAGCCGCGGGTCTTCGCGATCCTCATCCTCGGGGTGCGCCAGCTCGAACGTGACGCGACCAACCTCTCTGTCGCAGTACACCTGACGCACCGCGATGCGGCCCACCGCAGGTTCGTCCTTCGGAATCAGGATTCTGAGGACGCAGGCGAACGCGGCTCGAGTCGCGAGCTCCACTCTGGGGAAACGATAGACCTCCGCCGAGGGCATTAGAAGCCGGACTCTCTCGCCCTTCACCCATCGTCCGAGGTCAGACCGACTCCCTCGACCGAGCGCGCGAGCAAACTCGGTCGGGACCTCCAACGCGACGTACGAGCCTTCCGACAGGTTGTGGCCCAACTCGAACCGGAACCCCGCGAGGTCGTCGCTTGCTCCGCGGGCCCAGAAGCGGGCCCGATACTCCCGGAAACGGTTACGCCAACGCCCATCGCCCCAGACCGGCCCATCATCTTCTTCATCTTCATCATCATCTTCGTCGTCTTCCGGGCACACGCACTGACCGTCCGGATCCTGCCAGTCCGGCGCCTGTTCGCCTACCTCCTCTTCCTCCTCCGGCTCCTCGAAGGGGTCCTCCGCCCCTTCGACCTCGTCGCCGACCGGCGGCGCAGATTCATCGATGGGTGGATCGCCGACCGCCGGCTCCTCAGGCTCGAGCACCTCGAAGTTCCGCCAGGTAACGTTGTTGTTATTGGCCAAGAACTCGAGGAAGGTGTCGAAATCAACGGGGAGGCCTGTGACAGGATTCGTGTCGGGAAATGGAACGGGTGCGGGGTCGAACTCGTGGTGAAGCATCACGACGAAACACCCGTGTCCTGTCGACGGCAGCTTGTCCGCAGTCGGCGTCCATTCGATTGGCTCGGCAACGACGAGTTCGTGGTGCGGCGGAACGTCGAAGGCGTCGGACTCGCCGATGAAGTGCCACGAAGTTGGCGTCACCAGGGTCGCGCTGTCGCCCCAATACGCGCGAGCCCTGACACCTGTCGCCTGGACGCTACCCGCGTTGAGCGCACGTACGTAGACGTAGTGCGTTTCTCCAGCCGTGATCTTGTCGTTCGGCACCATGCTGTCCTCGGTGCCACTGCCCTCCCCGTATTCCGCCACACGGTCCGCCGCCTTCACCGATTTGATGAAGACGTCCGGACTCTGCGACACCGGCGTGCTGGGCATCGTGCCGTCGTCCGTGACTGAATCGCGGCAATACACGTCGGGAATCGAACCGAGCGTCGATGCGATCAAGGCGAGATCGGGCATCGTCCCGATTCGATCCGTTCCGTTCATCACGGCAACGCCGTTCTTCGGGTCGGAGAGAATGTGGCGAAGCTGGAGGGGCGATAGGGTCGTATCGCGTGCTGCGCCCGGGGGTGTGCGGGTCTTCCGCCACATGTCGTGGACCACGACGGCCACGCCCGCAATGAGCGAAGCAGCAGCGCTCGTTCCACTCCAGACGACGAAATCGTCTTCGTACGACGTACTGAGCACGTTCGTCCACCACGCGTAAACATCCACCCGTGGGCCATGATTCATGTCCTTGGCGAAATCGTGCTGGTGCGAGGCCACTGTCTTGAAGCAACAGCCCGATACCATGATCGCTCCCGAGTCGTCCGACCCGCCGGGCCCGCCGCCCCCAAGGTCCGCAAGACCATCGTTGCCCGCCGGCTCGATCACGGTGACGCCCAAAGCGGAGACCAGGCGAATCGTGTCGAAGACGGCTGGCGTGTATTCGACCGGAACTTTTTGAACCAACTGCCGCTCGATGAGCAACACGTCACCCGGCCCGAGCGGAAGGCGGTCCCCGTTCAAGAGCACGGCGTCGACGATAGCCTTCGGCACATTCTCGATCCGATTGCCGAGTTCATCCGTGTACCCCACCGCAAGGACTCCGGGGACCTCACAGTCGGGTGCAATCCCCGCAATTCCCTCCCCTTGCCGCGGGGCGATCACCGCCCCAAGAGACAGCGTTCCGTGGGACAGGCTGTCGCTGTTGTTCTCGTAGGGTGGGTTAAGGACCTTGAGTTCACGGTGTGCTCGCCACTCGACATGATCCAACTGCCAACCGGACTCCAGGTCGACGAACTTCACTGGTTGGTTGACGCCGTCGCCTCCGTAGACCCCCCAGACTCCACTCGCCGTCGCGTTGACGCCGCTGTCGTCACTCGGATGGTCATGGCACCCCCGCAGATACCCTTGCGAGTAAAGGACACCGTCGAGCAAGGGATCCGCATCGGCCGGCACAGGGTCGCACGCGGCATCAACGGTGAGCGGTTCGAGGAAAGCGTCGGCGATCTCGTCGAGCGTTCTGAGGTCCTGGAGGAGAGGGCGCAGCCGTCGGGCTGACCCGGACCCATGCCACACCCGAAAGTAGCCGGATAGACTGCGGACCGGCGCGAGCCGCGGATGCCTCGTCGCTCGCTCTTCGGCGCGCCAAAGCAGGGCCAGATCCGTGTCGCCCAGCAGGCGTTCCGAGCGGAACCCCGAGTGACTATCGAGGACCTGGAGGATCTCGTCCAGCTCGAGCAGCTCGGCGGCCGGCCGAAGCCCCCGCGGCTGATTCGCCCCGTCCCGGACACGGTTCTTCAACTCGATCACGCTGTCGGGCGCTAGCCTTACTAGGGCGACCCGCGCCCTCCGATCGTCGAGGATACTCATGCCGACCTCTCTCCGCTGCATGCCATCGGCGCGAACGTTGGTCTTTGGACCCACTCACAGTCTATGCGCAATCCTACGCAGCCATGCTCAGAATTGCGAAAACCGCCTCATCGCAGCATGTTCGCATCCCATTTCTTAGGATCGGGAACATGCGCGGCAGCCCATCGGCCTGCAAGCTCGTGCGACCTCCGGCGCCGCGCCTACAGGAGGAACCCTATGGCCAACGGACATCACCGGCACGTCGCACCCGAGGACCTCAAGGCGCTCTGGGAGGCGGAGCGTCCATACCGCGGCAGCTGCCCTGAGACACCAGAGGACTACTGCGATCAGAACCACTCATGGTCCGTCGAGGCCATGCTGTGGTTGCTCGAGGCGGATCACAACGTCCGCGAGTGCTGCGGCACGGAAGTCCCGGGGCCGCCGATCGTATTGACGGCGACCGGATGCACGACATGGCAGGACGCTTGGGGAGAGCTGCACGACTTCGGAGATGCCGTGCTGAGCTATTTGAAGGAGCTGGAAGAGACCGTTGAGGCGTGCACCGGCGGGAAGATTAGGAGAGCTCGCCCCGTTCCGAAGCGCCGTCGGCTACCGAGTGACGAAGGCCGACACCGCAGGGTGGCTTGTCGGCGTGCACGGAACTACACCCGCCGATTCAAGAAATGGGGTCAGCAGCTCACCGACGTGTTCAACGACCACTGCCACGACGCCCACCCCACCCACCTCAGCCCACCTCCCGATCCGCCGTTCTAATCACCCGGTCGGTCGGCCGCAGCCACGCACCCCGATTCGCGCGGCCGCGCTCAAGCGCGGCCGCGTAGTCGGCGGAGCCGCTCGCGCAGAGCCCGCGCCTCGTCTGGCCGCCCCAGACGCTCGGCGGCCTCAGCTCTCACCGCGAGGGTCCGCGGCAAGAGCAGTAGATGAAAGGCCGAGCGGTGGCTGTCCATCTCGCGAGCGACGCGCTCGGCCTCCCCCCATCGCCCCGCTGCAAGGAGTAGCTCGGCAAGCCGAGCACGCTCCAGGGCGAGTCCCGCCCATAGGTCCCAGAGGAGGTCTCCCGATGGTTCGAGAGCCCCGAGGGCCGCCACCCCTTCCGGATCGATTAGCGCGGCGACCTGTGCACGCAGGACCTGGACGAAGAAGCGGTCGCGCGTCTGGTCGGAATCGACAGCCACGTCCTCCAGCCGTCCGACGACCTCCGTAAGCCCAGCGAGGTCACCCTCACTGGCCTGGAACTCACCCAACACCCAGAGATTGCTCGAGCGGAGGGGCTCACCCTGCCCGATCATATCGGCTGCAACGCGGCGGGCTTCGTCCGCGACTTCGACGCCTGCAGCAGCGTCGAACAGGTACAGCATGTCCGTCGGCAGATGCGCGACAGCAGGTGAGCGCATGAGTTCATGGAGCTCTTCGAAGCGCTCTTGTACCGCGAGGACGCTCTGCAGGATCAGGAAGGCTCCCCATGTGGCGTTCGTGGGGGTTGCCGTGCTTAGAAGACTTCGTGCCCCGGCTTCTGCGCATTCGAGCGATGCACCCCGGATCGATGCCGATAGCGCAATCGAAAGAACCTCGCCCGGCTCCTCCTCGACCAACGTCGACCAATCGACGGTCGCAGGACCTGAGGACGCACAGGCTAGAAGAACGCGGGCTGCCGGGATCGCAAGGAGGTCGGCACCTGCCTGCTCCAACTCATCAAGATACGCGCTCGCGCGATCCGCCTGTCCCTCCCAGATCGCGTAATCGGTCAGCGGTACCAGCGGGACTTTGAAGTCAGCGTCGAGGCGGCGGGCCTCCAGATATGCGGCCTTTGCAAGCGAGTCCAGCGGCTCGACGCTGGGCATCAGCTCGAAGTAGACGTCGCCGAGCGCCATCCACCCCTCCGCCCAGTCGGCCTGAATCGTGAGGCCGGCGCGAAGGTCCGCCACCGCCTCGTCAGCTTCGCCACGGACGTGGTGCGAGATCCCGTCCGCCAGGTGACGGAAGCGACGCGGTAGGTTCTCCCGGTGCCGTTGGGCCACCTCGAGGAGCTCCTCAGCTTGACCCACATTGTGGACCCATTGGGCTGCGAGCGCGCCTTTGAGCGCCGCGAGCGCAAAGCTGGAGTCGTTTCCGAGCGCGGCACCGTAGTGCTCAAGGGCATCGGCCAACCGTGTTTCCCGGAACGCGATCTCGCCCAAGTGGAACTGCGCGACCCCGGAAGGGACAGCGCGGCCGAGCGTTCCGACGTCCAGGGGACGATCCCCGAGGAGGTCCCCCACAAGCACCGAGACAGCACGCGCCGCAACGCCCGCCGGACTCGCTTCGAGTGATCCGGTCGCTCCGCGGCGTGCTACCAGAGACCCCTCCGCGACGTTGTAGAGCCGCAACACGACCCTCAAGGAGTCCGCCCAAATGATGTCGCCGTCGATCATGTGACCGACGCCGCGCTCACGGCTGAGCTGAAGCTTTCGAGCCGTGCTCAGGAGGGCTGGGTCATCGCGCTCCCTAGCCAGCAGCCAATCTCGGCCCTCTTCCCAAAGAAGCGGATCAGTTCCCTCGAGGACGTAGCCGAGATACGTAGCCAGCTGCTCTGCCTCGGTACCACCCCCACCCGGGATGCTCGGATCGACGACGGGGAAAAGCGCGATACGATTGTCGTCCAGGCGCGTCCCCAATGGCCCGATTATCGCGTACAGCACGATGGCGATGATGGCCGCCCCGAGCGTGAGAACGGGCCAAAGAGTCCGCCGGGGCACGCCCGAGGTGACAATCGCCTGCGTGACATCCGCCTGGAGCGCGTCGACGAAGTCACGCACGGACTCGTGTCGGTCGGCCGCCGTCTTTTCTAGTCCTCGCATGACAGCGAGCTCGACCGCGGGTGAAACGGAGCGGAGACTCGTGAGGGGCGCGGGCGGCTGGGTCAGCTGCCGGGCTGCGATGATACGCGCACTCGAGCCCGTAAACGGTGGATCGCCGGTGAGCATCTCGTACACGACGCACGCCAGGCTGTAAAGGTCACTCCGCGGATCGACTGGCATGTCGCCCGAAAGTTGCTCCGGACTCATGTAGTGCGGTGTCCCGACGACGGTACCCGACTCCGTGAGCGTCTCCTCGTCATCCGCCCGTGAAAGCGCCGTGGCGATGCCGAAGTCGCCGAGCATGGCGACATTCCCCGTGAGAAGGATATTCGACGGCTTTACATCTCGATGGAGCACGCCATGCTGATGTGCATGGTGCAACGCTTCGCCGATACCTCGCGCGATCCGAAGCGCGACGTCAACCGGGAGCGGTCCATCTGCCCTCAGCCTGCTCGCTAGGGAATCGCTCTCCACAAAGGGCATCACGAAGTAGACCCGCCCGTCGAGCTCCCCTGAATCGAGCACCGGAAGGATGTGGGGGTGCGAGAGGCGGGCTGCGAGGTCGATTTCCCGCTGGAAGCGGTCTGGAACCACGGAATCGGCCAGGTCAGCCCTCAGAAGCTTGAGCGCAACGAGACGATCATAGCGCAGATCGCGGCACAGAAAGACGCGAGCGGATGCTCCGCGTCCCAGCTCCCGAAGGACCTGGTAGGTGCCTTCCAGTCCGCGCTCCAACCACTCCTGATCACCCGCCACGTGCTCACTCCGCGCAGCGCCCATCCGATTGTCGGACCGGGGCGTGAGAAGGGCAGCAAATAAAGCTTCGTGCTCATTTCATCGCAAGGCGATCGTAGTCAACAGGTTGCGCGGTTCGACACCGAGGTGGGAGATCGGACGGTAGACCATGTCCGCAAGCGTGATGGGGACGGATGGCTTCCCGATTGGCTCCTCAACGAGTGGCAGCACTCCCAGCCTCTCACTCGAGGACACGGTGACGGCGGACAGGAGATCGGCTGGACGGCAGACATCACGGAAGGCTGACGCCCGGGGATGTCGCGTGTCTTCTGCGGGCCGCCGAGCCTCCTGGCGCGGCCGCTGCGGCTCCCGTCAGCCCCTCTTCGGCCCGTTCAGCACGGCGTTGCGGACGTGCTCCACGATGAGGTCCACCTCTTCGGACGTCACGTTGAAGTGAGGTGTGAAGCGCAGGGAGTTCTCTCCACCGTGGATGACGCCGATGCCGTGTAGTCGCATGAACTCCTCACTGCTATCGGTGCCGTACGCCTTGTACGCCGGATCCAGCTCGCAGGAGAAGAGGAGGCCCGTGCCCACGACCTTCGTGATGGGTCCGTCGAGTTCGTCGGCCAGGGCCTGGAGTTTCTCGACGAACTCCTTCCCGCGTTCGACGATGTTCCGGCGCACGTCGTCGGTCACCATTTCGAGCACGGCGGTTCCCACATCCATGGCTCGGGGATTCGCCGTCATGGTGTTGCCGTAGATGCCCTTCCGATAGAGACCAGCGGCCCTCTCGTTGAGAGCGAGAATGGAGAGGGGGTACTGCCCGGCGTTGAGGGCCTTGGAGTACGTCTCCATGTCCGGCGCTTCGAGTGCCTCGAAGCCGGGGTAGTCCACGATGGAGAGGTAGCCCGTGGAACGGAGGCCGGCCTGGATCGAGTCGACGAGAAGCAGTGAGCCGTGGGCCTTGGTGAGCTCCCTCGCCGCGGCGTAATACTGAGGCGTGATGGCCGCTCCCGGGTTGCCCTCGCCCATGACGGGCTCCATGAAGAAGGCCTCGATGAAGTACCCGTTGGCGTCGGCATGAGTGAACGCGGCGCGAAGCCCCTCGACGTCGTTGGGCTCCACCGTGATGAGGCACTCGTTGCGGAAGGTCGCCAGGTGCGCCCGATACCCCTTCGCGGTGGAGTCGGAGTACTGAGCCGGGCGTCCCGTGCGGCCGTGGAAACCGCCGGCGAGAGACATCTTCTGAATGGACTTGCCTGCGTGACGTCCTCCCTCGTCGGTGAGGAGCTTGGCGTTCACGTCAGCGATCCTGGTGGCTACCGAAACGGACTCGGAGCCCGAGTTCATGGCGAGGAAGTGCGAGAAGGGACAGCCCCCTTCACGACGCTGGCCGATCTCGCGCTCGAGGGCCTGGGCGAGGCGGAGCTGAGAGAAGCTCGGCGTCATGACATTGGCCATGACCTGAGGCTTCGTCATCGCCGAGATGATGGGCTCCGGAACGTGGCCGAAGCCGAGCATTCCGTAGCCGCCGTTGTCATGGACGACGGCGCCCTTGGTGGTGACGATCCACGGCCCCCTGGCAGCCAGGGAGACGTACGGGTTGACGGTGTCGTCGGCGTAGAAGTTCACGAGGTGGCGTTCGATGGTCTCCACCTGCTCGTGCTCCGGGAGGTGGATCAGCTCGGGGAAATCCTGCTGCAGCGCCTCGAATTCCTCCGTTGCCGCATCGACGGCTTCGGACAGGTCCGGGTCCCGAGTCGCGAATTGACAGACGGTATTGTCGTCCAGCCCGAGGGTGCGGCGCTCGCCCGCCTTGGATCGGATCGCCTGAAGCTGCTCGAGAACACCTGCCACGGTACACCTCGTCAAGAAGGCTGGTCACAACGTGCCGAAAGAGATAGAAAAGCTCGCGAAAAGCGCGGCCTCGGACCAGTGTGGTTTGACGTGGCGGAGCGTCCGGGACAACGTCCTCCCAATGCCCACTCTGCGGAACCACTTCTCGCCGACCGGGATTCGCTGAGCGTATGACAGAACCGCTCGCCGTCCTCGTCCTGACGCTCACCGCGCTGGTGTTTGCGGTGCTCATTCCCTTTGCCTCGCACCGCAGCTATCTCCTGCTCCAGTCTCGGCGTAGTCGTAGCGAGGTCCGCGAACCTCTCGCCGAAGCCGATCTTCCGGTCGTCACGGTCCAGCTCCCCATGTACAACGAGCGGATGGTGGCGGCGCGGGCCGTGGACGCGGCCTGTGTGCTCGACTATCCGAGGGACCGCCTGGAGATCCAGGTCCTCGACGACTCCACCGATGCCACGTCCTTCATCGTCGAGCAGAGGGTGGCGTTCTGGCAGGCCCATGGCATCGACATCCGGCACGTCCGCCGCGATGACCGAGTGGGCTTCAAGGCGGGGGCTCTAGCCTACGGGACCGAGAGGGCCCGTGGTGACTTCCTTCTCGTTCTCGACGCCGACTTCCTTCCGCCGACTGACCTGATTCGGGACCTCCTGCCGCCCATGCAGGACCGGGGTGTCGGCATGGTCCAGGCAGCGTGGGACCACCTGAATCGCGAGGTGAGTTGGCTCACGAAGGCTCAGACGTATCTGCTGGACGGACACTTCCTCTTCGAGCAGGGAGGGAGGTACGCCGCCCGCAGGTTCTTCAACTTCAACGGAACGGCCGGTTTGTGGCGTCGACGGTGCCTGGAGGAAGCCGGCGGGTGGCAGAGCGATACCCTGACCGAGGATCTCGACCTGAGCTACCGGGCCCAGATGGCGGGCTGGCGTTTCGCGTACCTCGACGACGTTCGCGTACCGGCCGAGATCCCTGAGACGGTCACGGCACTGGAGGTCCAGCAGAGGCGCTGGGCCCAGGGAGGTGTCCAGACGGGGCGCAAGATCCTCCCGACCCTCCTCCGCGGGGACTTTTCCCCGGGGGTGAAGGTCGAGGCCGTGATCCATCTCATGGGGCACGTAGCCCATCCTCTCACCCTTGCCCTCGCCATCCTCCTCTTCCCATCGGCGGTTGCTCGCCGATCTCTCGGTCTCGAGTCCCTTCTGGGTCTCGACGTACTCCTCTTCGGCGCGGCGACGGTTCCCTTCGCCGTCTTCTATTGGCTCGCGGGGGAGAGGAGGGGACGCCCACGTAAGGGCCGGGTCCGGGACGTCCTTCGCACACTCGCTCTGGGAATCGGCCTTTCGGCGCCCGTTTCCCGTGCGGTTGCTCGAGGATTCCGGGGCGCGGACGATCCCTTCGTGCGAACGCCCAAGCGTGGTGTCGGCCGGGGATCCGTGTACCAGGCCATGGTGGTGCCATTCGACACTGTGGCCAAGCTGGCCATGGGGACGCTCATGCTGGTGTACCTCGGCCTTGCGGTCGACGGCGGCTACTGGGGGCAGATCCCCTTCATCGTCCTCTTTCTTTCCGGCTACCTGGGTCTCGGCCTACCCGCCGTCCGCGACCGGCTCCTGGGTGAGACCGCGATAGGTGTCGACGGCGAGGACGGCGAAGAAGGGCATCCAGAGCGCGGCCCGCGCCAGCGGGGGCTGGGCCCATTCGCCGGTCTCCTGATACCCCGTCAGGCCGAAGTAGCCGATGAATGCGAGGCCGCTTAGCAGGATCCAGGCTCGTGAGCTCCGAAGCGCGGCCATTGGGAGCATCCAGAGGACGTACCAGGGATGCAGCGTGGGCGTGAGGATCATCCCGGCCCCCAGGGTCCAGAAGAGCGCCCGCTCGAGGTCGAAGCGGCGCACGGTGGTCCACCCGACGACCGTCAGTACCAGAGCCCCGGCGAGTCGGCGCGCCGTATCGGGCTCACCGGCGACTGCCTCCAGGAGTGAGAAGGCCCCCATCATGAACCACCAGTGCTCGCTGTACGTTCGGAGACCGGCGAAGAGGGCGCCGCCTGCGAGGGAGTACGGAGCGTACAGCAGGACCAGCGTGACGGCGAACGCCAGCAGGGGGCGCCATCCGTGACGGCGCACGAGAGAGGGCAGCGCCGCCGCGGGTGCGAACTTGGTCAGGGTGGCGAGAGCGAGGGCCACGCCCGCGGCGAGTGCCCGCGACCGGCGGGCCCAACGTATGGCCAGGACCATCATCAGAAGGCCCAGGGGCTCCAGGTGGGCGCTCCACGCAACCTCCACGACGAGGAGCGGAGCCCAGAGGTAGAGGAGGAGCACGACGCGTTCGTCCCGCTGCGAGTCCCGGGCGATACTCACGAGGACAGCCGCCGTGGCGAGGTCGCAGGTCACCCAGAGGATCTTGGCCGCCAGGATGGACGACCCGAAAAGCCCGAGGAGCGCGAAGACCACCTGGGCCAGAGGCGGATAGATGGTCGGGACCGAGGGGTTGTTGATGAGGTGGTGCCAGGCAGTTCGAACACCCTCCAGCTCCTCGGCCGCCGGTGGGTACAGGAACGGGTTCAGTCCCGAGAGCTGGACGTGGCCGTCCCACAGATATCGATAGACGTCGTCCGAGAGCTCCGGTGCGAGCGGCAGGAGGGCGAGGCGCATGGCGATGGCGACGAGCCAGATGATTCGCACGTCGGGTCCGTCGCCGCTCTCCCCATCGCCGGACGCCCGGGCGCTCTTGCCTACCCACCAGCCGGCGACCAGATAGGCGAGGAACGCTGCTCCGAGGACCGCAAGCCCAGGCATGGGAAAGGCATGCGCGGCGGGGATCCATCCGAGTCCCGTGAGGAGAGCGAGTTCGACGAGCCCGAGCGCGAGGAGCACACTCCCCGTCGACGAGCCTCTCACCGGCAGGCTCGCTTCGCCACAGCGGGCTGCTCGTGATGCGAGTCGCGTTGCTGATGCCGGCTCTGAACGAAGAGGATGCCTTGCCGGCGATCCTGGCGTCCATCCCGGATCTCGTGCACCGAGTGGTGGTCGCCGACAACGACTCGACCGACAGGACCGCTGATGTCGCGAGAGCAGCCGGCGCAGAGGTCGTGTATGAGGCGGAGCGCGGGTATGGCGCGGCTTGTCTCGCGGGGATCCGTCACCTGCAGCATGAGGGTGATCCTCCCGATGTGCTCGTCTTCATGGATGCGGACGGCAGTGACGATCCCGCCGACCTCGAGAGCCTCCTGGAGCCCATCCGCTCCGACGGAGCCGATCTGGTCCTGGGGGTGCGTCGAGGTGAGGGTGGCGACGTGGGAACGATTCTCCCTCACGCCCGCCTGGGCAACCGGGTCGTCCTGGGTCTGACCCGGCTGCTCTACAGGGAAGCCTTCGAGGACCTGCCTCCGTTCCGGGCCATCCGATTCGAGTCCCTTCGAGCCCTCGAGATGGACGACAGGAACTGGGGATGGACCCTTCAGATGCAGATCCGCGCAGCTCGGCGTGGCCTTCGCATCGTCGAGGTCGAGGTGGCCCACCGCCGACGTGTGGAGGGTGTGTCCAAGATCTCCGGGTCACTGTCGATGTCCCTCCGAGTCGGGGCAAAAATGTTCTGGACGCTGGCGCGCGAACGGCTCCGCACGGAGCGTTGAACTCCCTTACCCGGAGCGGGCGTCGAGGAATTCGGTGGTGATCTCCAGGGACTTCTCGGGGTGTTCGTCCGGAGCCATGTGCCCGCAGCGGTGAAGGATCACGAGGCGCGCGTCGGGCAGTTGCCGCTCCAGGCGATGTCCCACCTTCAGAGGGACGACGCGGTCGTTGTCACCCCACACGAGGAGGGTGGGCACGTCCAGCTCTCCGTAGCGGTAGGTATGGGTCTCGATGTCCGGCGGGATGATCTGGCGGCCGGCTGCCAATGCCGCTCGAAGGCCGTCCCGCGACCGCCAGGGCCGCGCGTAGACCTCGATCTCGTCTTCCGTGACCGCCGCACCGTCGTATACCACGGAGCGCATGGTCCATCGGAGGACCCGCTTGGCCCCAACCAGTCGGATCAGGGCGGTGGCGAGGCGGGGCTTGTGGGACAACCAGACGAATGGAGGGGGGCGCTGTCGGTAGGCCGCCGGTGCCAGGAGGACGAGACGTGCCAATCGAGACGCCCTCCCCGACTCGCGGGCCTCGTCGTGGAGGCGCAAGGCCGTAAGGAGAGCGATGCCCCCGCCCAGAGATTGACCGACGAGAGTGACTCGCCGGAGATCGTGTTCTTGAACGAGGTCGGTGACGGCGTCCGCGAGGTCATAGGGTGAGTAGCGTCCGTCGTCGGGCTTCGGGGCATCGCCGAACCCCTTCATGTCAACGAGCAGGACACGACCTCGTCGTGTGAACGGCCCGATCCAGTGTCTCCACATGAAGGACGAGGCGCCGTACCCGTGGAGGAAGACGAAAGTGTCCGCTGGGGGCGAAGCCTGGTGGGCTCCATCCTGGGAGAGGCCGCCCGGGGACATCTTCATGCCGGTCTCCAGGACATGAAGGGGGGCTCGGGTCGGGAGGACCCGGAAGCCGGGTCCTCGATGGCTGGTGCCCCACGGACCGGGTTCGCCCGACGCTGTCACGTCACCTCGCGAGTCGAAGAACGCACGCGCCCCGGCGCTCCAGGTGCTCAGCCATCTCGGGGTGGCAGGTAAAGGCGAAGACCTGTCGCGTCCGGGCGAGCTCGGCTACGACCTCCAGGCCCTTCTCCCGACGGGATGCGTCCCAGTTGACGAAAGCCTCGTCGAGGAAGAGTGGGAGCCGCTCCTCACCCTGATCGAGGTGGTCGACGATGGCGAGGCGCAGGGCGAGGTATGCCTGCTCCAAGGTGCCGGTGGAGATGGGGCGAGCGAGGGGCACTGGAGCGGGCAACTGGGGGCCCATGAGTTGGAAGAGATCGCCATCGCCCTCCTCTTGGACCATGAGGCGATCGTAACGGCCGTCGGTGAGGCGTTCGAGGTAACCTGAAGCCAGACGTAGAAGGTCAGGCTGATGCTCTTCCCTGAACCGCCGGTCGGCCTCTCGCACGAGGCGGGCCAGGAGCCACCTCTTGTCGCGCTCGACGGT
This sequence comes from Gemmatimonadota bacterium, assembly GCA_013002885.1. GTDB lineage: Bacteria > Gemmatimonadota > Gemmatimonadetes > Longimicrobiales > Gaopeijiaceae > UBA2589. The sequence continues at coordinate 58,592 of JABDLS010000099.1, forward strand.
CAGCCGGAGTGCCTCCTCCTTCAGGCTGTCGATCTCGCTATCGACGGTGTCGACCGTCTCCTGGTCGCGCCGGTGGATGACATCACGCTCCAGAGCGTCGCCACGGCCTCTCAACTCCTCGATGCTCTCGTCCAACTCCTCGATACGGAGCTTACGCCGGGCCAGGTCCTCGTCGTCCACGGACCACGTTACGCCCGCCTGTTCAGCGCTACGGATGTCCTCGATCCGCGCCTCGAGGTCGGGGTGGGCCGTCTCGAGCTCCTCCTGAAGGCGGTCCGCACGGTGATGGGCGTCCAGGCGTCGCTGGAGCACGTCGATCGGCTTCCCTCCCTCGGCTCCTGCGGCGAGCTGCCAGACCCGCTGGTCGATCTCGGCCAGGCGGTCGTCGACCTCGGCCAGCTCCGCAACCAGCCCTGCCCTGAGCCGTTCCACCCGGACGAGCTCTCTTTCGGCGGCTGCGGCCGCGTCCGATGCCCGCTCGGCTTCCCTCAACTCGCGGTCGAGGCTCCGTGCGAGTGCGATGGGATCGTCGCCAGCATCCCGCCCGAGGCCGCCCGCCAAGGCCTGGGCCTCGGTCCGTAGCTCCTCGGACCGTGCCCGCAGAAGGCCCGCCTGGCTCTCGACCTCCCCGGCCTCCCGCAGAGTCGCCTGAACGGCCTCGAAGGCCTGGACCAAGGGCTGGGCGGGCGGATCCAGGTACTCGGCTCGCACCGGGATGTTGGCCAGCATCCCCTCTACCTCACGTTGCGTGATGCCCCCTCTCGCTTCCTCGGCGGGAGGCGGTGCGGCTGTTCCACGTCGCTGCAGGATGGTGGCCACCGCCACCGCCGTGGCGGCCGCCCCCAGCACGGTCGCCGGCGTCACGCTTTCGACGAGACCCCACGCCAGGATCGCGGCACCGATGCCGGCGGCGGCGAGTTGAGCCCATGTCACCGGTCCGTTCGCCGCCGGGTGGGTGGGAGCGTCGTCCCCTCGGCGCCGGTCCGCTGCGGCTCGCTCCACACGGTCCCGCAGCAATTCCACGGAGGTCGCGAGCACCGTCTCACCGATCACCCCATCGAGGGGCGTGGAAAGCAGCCGGTCGGCTTCCGCCGCCAGGCGTACTTCGAGTTCACCCGTCCTGGTCTCGAGATCGGCGAGTCGCACTCGGTCCCGCTGGGCCAGATCAGCCCGAGAGACGAAGGCGGCGATGGGGTCACGCTGGTCGAGGAGTACCTTCCGACGAGCGTCGAAGTCGCCGATGGTGGCCTGCGGTTCACGCAGGTCGTCGTCCAATGCCTGGATCTCGCGGGTGAGCGCCTCTCCGCGGTTGGCCAGGGAGTCCCTGTGGCCCACCACGTCGTCCGGCAGCTCCACCAGATCCGAACGAGGGCCTCCCGACCTCCGCAGTGCTTCGATTCGCTCCAACTGTCGCTTCAACGGCAACAGCTCCTGAAGACGCTCTACGACCAGCTTCTCCCGGTGTCGCTCGGCGCGGGCCTCCTGCAGACGGCGGGCGACGCCTTCGCCTTCCTCGACCAGGGCGCGGATCTCCCGGTCGCGCTCGACGGCTGCGCTACGTCGAGATCGGAGGTCGCGGATCTCCGACTGCAGGTCGCGAAGGCGTTGGTTCCCCCGTCTGTTGGGCCGCCAGATCTCGCCGGCCTCGCGCTCGAGCGTGTCGGCGACCTCTCGTGCCGAGCGCAGGTCCGAAGCGCCCATGGAGCCGAGTACCCGATCCTGGATGCTGGCCCAGGTCTCCTCGTCCAGGCCGGCCAGCTCCTGAAGCGTGATGGCGAAGACCTGACGGAAAACCGTTCGCGGCACGTGCTCCGCCCAGCGCAGAGGGCGATTCCGAAGCTCCCGGGAATCCTCTCCGAACGTGAGCGTCCCTGAAGGCGACGACCGGAGACGCCGGGCCACGGTGGCTCGGCCTCCCGATGAAAGACGGAGGGAGATCTCTCCGCCGGCCTCCTCGGCACCCCACGGAACGTACGGGCTACGGTCACGCGCAGCAGGATGGAATCCGTACAGAGCCGTGGTAAGGAAGTGAAAGAGGGTGGACTTGCCGGCCTCGTTGGGCCCCAGGACGACGACCAGGGAACCGAGCCTCTTCGGGCCTGTGTCGAAGCCGCTCAGCCGCCCGAACCCGTCGATGCGGATCTGTTCGATCTTCATCGGGGGACCGGCCTCGTCACGAGTCTCCGGAGGCGAGGAGTCGAGCGGCCACCTCTCCTTCGGCGTCTGCAAGAAGTCGACGGACGTAGGCTTCGATGGCAAGCGGATCGTCGGAGGGCGCACCCACGAGCTCGCTGGCATCGACGTCCAGGATCGATTCGCCACGCCCGAGTCGGTCGACCATCCGGAGCGCCTGCCCGAGGACGTCGGTGCGAGCCCGGTGCTCTTCGATGGGGAAGACGGGGTGGACGGCATCGGCGAGCACGGTGACGTCGATGGCACCGAGAATGTCCCGCAACTCACGGCCGAGCATCTCGACCTCTTCTCCTCGGCGCAGTTCAGACCAGAGGGGGCAGGGCCCCGAGAGAACGACCCTCGCCATCCACTCGGCGTCCGAGCCGGAGTCCGCTTCCCTACGGGCTTCCCACGCGAAATGGATCGTTCGTTCTAATTCGTCGAGGGTGCCCACGTCGTCGAGGCGATCGACCTCCAGGGTTTCCCACCGGACGCCGGCGAGGGGTCGAAAGGTCACCGACGGAGCGAGGCGGTCGGACAGGTCGACGAGCAGTCCACCACGCTCGCCCGTGTCGGCGTTCGTCTTCCCTTGAGGGCTGCCCGGATACCAGATGGGAGGGTCCTCGCAGAGCTGCTGGCGAACGTGGACGTGACCGAGCGCCCAATAGTCGAAACCGGCGTGACGGAGGTAGGTCAGGTCGGAAGGGGCGTAGGCTCCGTGATCGGCGGCGCCTAACGAGGTGCGGACCTGGGTGTGCAGCAGAGCGACCTCCGGAAGGTCCCCCTTCGGACGCGGAAGCCGGCGGGAGAGGTCCTCGCTGACCTCCGACGTGGCGTGCCCGATGGCGCTCACGTGGCCCACGGGGGCGCCGGTGCGGTCGGCGATGAGGAAGCGCTGTGGCGTAGCGTCCGCCGCGACGCGCACGTTCGCCGGCCAGGGCAGGCGCCGGGGTCCGCGGTCCAGAGACCCCGGGTCGTGATTGCCGGTGGCGTAGACGACGGTGATGTCGTGATCGCCCAGGCGGGTGGCTTGCTCCAGAAGGAAGCGCTCGGTCTGGAAGGAGAGCCGGTCGCCGTCGAAGAGGTCGCCTGCGACGAGAAGTGCTTGAACTTCTTCCCGAATGGCGACATCGACGGCCCGCCGAAAGGCTCCCCGGGCCGCCTCGCGGAGCTGCCTGCGAACGGCCTCTGAACGGCCCGTGAACGACGTATCCAGGTGGACGTCGGCGATGTGCAGAAAACGCATTACGGAAGGTAGGTCAAACGTCGGGCCGGTGGAATTTCGTGGATGGCCGACACATCGCGGTTCCCCGCGTATCGCTTCTCACGTAACGTAGAGGGTATCCTCATAGCTATCCTCGGGTCCGACTCTCATCCGCGCCCTGGCATGACGGGCGCGCCCGCCCCACAGACTCAATGAGCGACACCACGGAAGCGGCCAAGAGCACGCTCCGCCAGGAAGCACCCATCATCTCCGAGGTCTGCGACCTCCTCGCCAAGGCTGATGGGTCCTTCGACCTGCTCCTCGACTTCGCCCGACTTTTTCTGTCACGGGCGCCCGAGGATCTCCTCCGACAGCGAGAGGCGCGAGACCTTGCGTCCATGACCCTCGGCGCCTTCCGCTTCCTGGAAGGGTCACGGCCGTACCGGGTGGACGTCGAGGTGACGGCGCCGGAATCCGACGGGGATGGATGGCGAGCGCCGTTGACGGTCATCCGGACCAACGTGTCGGAGCGGCCGTTCATCATCGACTCGATTCGTGAGTATCTGAGCGTCCACGCGTTCACCATCGAGCGGATGGTCTACCCCATCCTCGACGTCGAGCGGGACGGCTCCGGACGGGTGGTGGCCGTGAGCCGGCCGACCGATGGAGGCTCCAAGGAGTCCGTCGTCCACTGCGAGATCGCCGAGGTGACGGACCCGGAGCGGCTGGAGGCGATCGAGGAGGATCTCAAGGCCCGGCTCCAGGACGTGGTCCGTGCGACCGACGACTTCAAGCCCATGCTCGATGCCGTCGACGTGGTCATCGAGGACGTCAGGAAGACAGCCGATGCCCTTCCGGCGAGACGCGCCGAGCTCGAGGAGATCGAGCATTTCCTCCGGTGGCTCCAGGACGGCGGCTTCGTCTTCCTTGGTTACCGGGGCTACGACTTCGCGGAAGGTGCCGACGAACCGAGCATCGTTGTCGAACCGGGTTCAGGTCTGGGCCTGTTGCGAAACGAGGCCGACTCGCGCTTCGCCGAGCCCGTCCCCCTGTCCCAGCTGTCCGAGGGGATGAGGGAGCTGGCTCTTCACGGGCCGCTCCTCATCATCAACAAGACCAACGCAGAGTCCACCGTACACCGCCGGGCCCGGATGGACTATGTCGGCGTGAAAAAGCTGGACTCTGACGGTGAGGTGTGCGGTGAACACCGCTTCATCGGGCTGTTCACCTCGAAGGCCTACGCAGAGTCGGCTGGCTCCATCCCCATTCTCCGACACAAGCTGGACTCGGTCCTCGAGTCGGAGGGTGTCCGAGAAGGATCCCACGACTACAAGGAGATCATCACGATCTTCAATTCGTTGCCGAAGGAGGAGCTCTTTCTCTCCTCGGCCGACGAGGTGGGCGACGACGTGCGGGCGGTCCTCGACTCGTACGGGGTTTCCGACGTTCGTGTCACCCTGCGGGAAGACCTTCTCCATCGTGGCCTCTCGGTCATGGTCATCCTGCCCCGGGATCGATTTTCAGGTGCTGTGCGAAAGGCCATCGAGGCTGCCTTGGTCGAGGCATACGACGCCGAGGTCCTGAACTACCATCTCGCCCTCGGTGAGGGTAATCAGGCTCGCCTCCACTTCTACCTCGGAGCCGGGGCGGACTCCCTCACCGTGGTCAGTGCCGACGACCTGGAGGACGTCGTCGCGCAGCTGATTCGTACCTGGGCGGATCGGGTGCAGGAGGGCCTGGAGAGTTATCACCCTGCCGACGAAGCGCACCGTCTCGCCCTCCACTACGGGGATGCGTTCAGCCGTGAGTACCAGGCGGCGGTCTCCCCCGAGGTGGCCGTGCAGGATATCCTCGAGATCGAGGCGATGTCGAACGGAGATCGAGGCGTTTCCGTCCGGCTGACCAACCCCGACTCGAGCGAGGTCGTCGCGGGTGTGGACGAGGTGACCGAGCTCAAGCTGTTCCTCCGAGGAGAGCGGCTGGTCCTCTCGACGTTCATGCCCATCCTGGAGAACGCCGGTCTCCGGGTTCTGGCCATGAAGCCCTACGAGGTGGGGAGCAACGGCTCGCCCGAGGCGTCTATCTACGTCTTCGCCGTGCAGACGCAGGCACAGGAACGACTCGACGTCGATGATCGGGGCGCCCTCCTCTCCGAGACCATTCTGGCGGCGCGAGCCGGCGATGCCGTTAGCGACGAGCTCAACGCTCTCGTGGTGGGCGCCGGACTCCATTGGCGTGAGGTGGACGTTCTTCGGGCCTACGCTGGCTATGCCTTCCAGGTGGGGGCGGTGCCCAGCCGAAAAGCGCTTCCTCAGGCACTGGTTCAGTATCCAGGGCTCGCCCGGGAGCTCTTCGACCTCTTCCGCACCAAGTTCGATCCTTCGACCGGGGCATCGCACGAGGAGCGGAAGGCTACCATCGCCGACATACGGGAGGTGTTCCATGCCTCCCTCCACGGCGTGAATCTCCTGGCCGACGACCGGGCGTTGAGGGTGCTCCAGGAGCTCATCGCCGCCACCGTGCGGACCAACTACTACCGCAACGGAGGTCGGGAGCCTCTGCGAGCCTCGGGGGGGGTACCGTACATCTCCTTCAAGTTCCTCGTCGGCGACCTGAAGCACACCCGTCCCACCGAGCTCCTTTTCGAGGTGTGGGTCCATTCGGCTCGCATGGAGGGAGTCCACCTGCGGGGCTCGACGGTAGCCAGGGGCGGCATCCGCTGGAGCGACCGGCCCGATGATTTTCGCACGGAGATCCTCGGCCTCGTGGACACGCAGATGGTCAAAAATGCCGTCATCGTGCCAGGAGGCTCTAAGGGTGGTTTCATCGCCCGCCACATTCCTTCCGACCCCGAGGAGCGGTACGAGGAAGGGAAACGCCAGTACCGGACGCTCATCCGAGGCCTCCTGGACATCACCGACAATCTGGACCAGGGACAGAACGTGCCTCCCGAGCACGTGGTCTGCTACGACCCGCCGGACCCCTACCTGGTGGTAGCGGCGGACAAGGGTACGGCCACCTTCTCCGATGTGGCGAACACCGTCTCGCGAGATTACGGCTTCTGGCTCGATGACGCCTTCGCTTCGGGTGGGTCGAACGGGTATGACCACAAGGCCGTGGGAATCACGGCTCGGGGCGGGTGGGAGTGCGTCAAGCGACACTTCCGCGAGAAGGGCAAAGACATTCAGTCGGAGCCGTTCACCGTGGCGGGAATCGGAGACATGAGTGGTGACGTCTTCGGCAATGGGATGCTGCTGTCGGAGAAGATTCGGCTCATCGCGGCCTTCGACCATCGTCACATCTTCATCGATCCCGATCCTGATCCCGCGCAGACCTACGCGGAGAGGAAGCGGATGTTCGAACTGGGTCGCTCCAGTTGGGAGGACTATGACCAGAGCCTCCTGAGCGAGGGGGGTATGATCATTCCCCGAGGCGCGAAGGAGGTCGAGCTCACCCCTCAGGCAAGGCGCGCCCTGGGGATCGGGGAAGACGATCAGGCGCCGGCCACCGGGGAGGCGCTCATCCAAGCCGTACTCAAGGCCCCCGTGGAGCTCCTCTGGAACGGGGGGATCGGCACCTATGTGAAGTCACCCACCCAGACCCACGCCCAGGCGGGAGATCCGTCCAACGACGCCGTGCGAGTCAACTCCGACGACCTTCGCTGCGACGTCGTGGGCGAGGGTGGCAACCTTGGCTTCACCCAGCGGGCGCGGATCGAGTACGCCCTCCTTGGCGGCCGTATCAACACCGACGCGCTGGACAACTCCGGCGGTGTCGACATGTCGGACCACGAGGTGAACCTCAAGATCCTCCTGGCCCCGGCCGTGGCATCCGGAGCCCTCGAGATGGATCGTCGCAACGAGCTCCTCGAGGAACTCACCGAGGCGGTGGCTGAGCTGGTCCTCGAAAACAACCGCACCCAGAGCTTGGCCATCTCCCTGGACGAGCGGAGGTCCAAGGAGTCTCTCGACGACTTTCGGGACCTCATGGTAGCTCTGGAGAAGGTCGGTGAACTGAACCGGGCCGACGAAGAGCTTCCCTCCACGGACGTGCTCATCGAACGAAAGGAACGTGGCCAGGCCATGGCCCGCCCGGAGTTGTGCGTCTTGCTGGCCTACTCCAAGCTCTCACTGAAGACGAGGCTCCTCGCCAGCGGACTGCCCGACGACCCGGTGACGGAGAGCTACCTGCTGGGGTATTTCCCGCCCCGGGCACCGTTGGCGGCCGGGCAGGAGAATCTGGCGTCGCACCGGCTGCGCAGGGAGATCATCACCGCAGAGATCACCAACGACCTGGTGGATCTCATGGGTGCCGGCTTCGTGGTTCGCGCCATGAGGGACACCGGCGTGGAAGCAGACGAGGTCGTAAGGGCGTGGCTCGTGGCTTCACGACTCGCCGACCATCGGGCGCTCCTCCGTCAGATGGCTCAGCAGGCGACGCCGGTGAACGCCCGTGTCTCGTATCGCTGGCTCCTGGGCTTGGCCCGGGTGCTCGAACGGACGACCCGGTGGGTGCTGCAGAACGTGGATCTGGCGGAGTCGTCAGCGGGGATCGTCGAGCAGAACCTCGAGGGGCTCGCCGACCTCCGGGAGGCCTTCGGCGACGTGGTCCGCGGCGAGGAGAGGACGCTGTTCGAGGCTCGGGTACGCGAGATCCAGGAGTTGGGCGCGGACGAAGCATTCTCCCGCCGTCTCATCACCCTTCGGTTCCTCGATCAGCTCCTCGAGATCCTCGAGATCGCACGGGAGATCGGCAGGGCGCCGGTGAACACCGCCCACGCCTACTATCAGGCGTCGGACATCTTCGAGGTTCCTCTCCTCCGGCGGCGCGCCTTCGCCGCGGCGGGAGACGATACGTGGGAGGTACGTGCGGCGCAGGCCCTCTCCGACGATCTGTCGCGAGCTCACCGGAAGGTGGTCGTCGGGCTGTTGGAGCGTGTGAGTCCCACTGCCGAGGGGCCCGTGGACTTCGCGTCGCTCATCAGGGCCCGAGACGCCGACCGCTTCCACAGGGTCATGGAGGAGCTCAAAGCCGAGGAATCTGTCGGCCTGGCCGCCGTGTCGGTGGCGGCGCGTGAGCTCGGCGAGGTGGCGGACCGGGTGGGACGTGTACCCGGCCATTAGGACGCAAGGCGGTTTCACGCTCCTCGAGTTGATCGTGGTGCTCGCCATCAGTGCGGTCGTCGTGACCATGGGTACCCTCAGCTTCAGCGGGTATTTCCAGAGGGACTCGGCGCGCCGAGCGGCACAGGTCTTTGCACAGGACCTGGTTTCGGCCCGTGCGTACGCCGTGCGGTCGCAGGAGTCGGTGGTCGTTCGATTCTACGAGTCGACTCTGTGGTACGAAGTGGTGGCGCCGGAGTCGTCGACGTCCATTTCAAGGCGTCGCTTTGGTCCGACCGGGGACATCGAGCTCAGTGGAGTGGCCCTGGACATGAGCGGGGACTCCCTGGTCTTCGACGTTCGGGGCATGGCCGATCTCAGTGGCCTGGGAGGGTCTCTGGGCACGGCTCGATTTTCTTCCGGGGCGACCACGTACACTGTATCGTTCAACGGAATGGGCGCCTCGAAAATCGATCGGACCTGATGCCGGGTCGGCGATCATGAGAGCGTTCGGGTCGCCACACATCAAACCTCTCCACCTGCTATCGAGGAGCGCCGACTCATGCCCGGGTGTCGGCTCACGCAACGGCTTCACCTTGATCGAGGTGATCGGTGCGCTCGTGATCTTCGCCGGGGGCATCCTCATGATCATGCAGGTGAGTGGCGCGCTGACCACGCAGATGCGTTACGCCGGTGTCCGCTCGCAGATCGTGGCCCTGGCCAACGAGCAGGTGGACTCCATCGAGTCGGCGCCCTTCGACTCCATCACCGCCGGCGTAACGGAGGATACGGTCACGGTGCAGGGATGGTCCTACAGGCGTCGGGTCTCCGTGACGGCGCTTACGCCGGTCCTGGCCAGGGTCGAGGTGGAGCTGGCCCGAGTCGACAGCCTCGGACCCGCCCACTCCGTCTCGTCGTACACATCGGCGGTGTGGTAGCGAATCGGGGCTTCACCCTCGTAGAGACCCTCATCGCGTTGGTCCTGTCGTCCTTCGTCATCGTGTTGGTGAGCCACGCGTTTCTGGTCCAGAACCGCTTCTATTCGACGCAGACGCAGCGTACGGCAGCCCAGGACAACGTCCGGGCCAGCACCGAGCTCATCGCCCGTGAGGTGCGCACCGCCATGGAGGAGGGGATCGTCGTCGCCGGAGCTCGAACGCTCACCGTCCGGTCGCCCATCGCCGTCACGGTCGTGTGCGCCCGCTCCGGATCCGCGAAGGACGTCTTTCTCGACGGTGGCGAGGGTGCACTCGATACGGACGAGGTCGGCGGCGTAGCCCATCGGGACCCAGCGACAAGGGATTGGATTCCGGTCAACACCACCTGGGCCGCCATTGACGGCAGCGGGAACGCCGCCGCCAACTGCGCGGCGAACGGCGCCGACACGGTGGGGGGAAGCGGGAGCTTTCATCGGCTGGCCGGCCTGAACCCCTTGTTCGGGCCGCCGCCCGGCGAAGGCGACGTCGTCATGCTCTTCCGCGAGACCACCTTCAAGATCCAACCGTCCATCCTCGACCCGAGCACATTGGGAATCTTCCGGGCTGCGTACGGTGAGTCGCTGGTGGAGTTCGCTACCGGGGTGGATACGACGGCTCAGTTCCAGTACCGAACGGTGGGGGGTGGCTACGCCGATACGGTATCTGCGGCCTCCCTGGCATCGGTGGACGCCGTGCGCCTCGTCGCCGATGCCCGGAAGCCTGCGCCCACTGGCGGTGTCGAGGACATAACCTTCGGGTGGTCCGTGAACGTCCCACTTCGTCTCGCCCGTTGAAGACCGGGACGGCCGGCCCGGGGAAAAGGCGACGCGAGGGGCGAGTGAGGGTCGGTGGAGAAGACGGGTTCGTCCTCGCTTTCGTGGTATTCATGCTCTTCGCCATCAGTGTCGCCGGCATCACCGGCTACCTCGTGGTGAGCTCCGAGTTCGAGCTCTCGAAATACTCGAGCCAGGGCGCAGAGGCCCTTGCGGTGTCCAGGGCGGGGCTGGAGCGGTTCGTCGCCGAACACATCGGTACCGTGCCCGACACGACGGTCTTCGCGTTGGGCAACGGCGTCGCCACGGTCACCACCCGGCGCCTCTTCGCCCAGGACTCACTCACCGACGTCTACTACGTCCGCTCCGACGGGGCCGTGGACGACATCTTCACGCCGGGGTCTCCGGCTCGCAGGGCCGTGGGGGGGTACGCCGTCCACCACCGGCGGCCGCTGGCTCATCATGCCACGGTCCTCATTGCCGCCGACAATATCGATGTCGACAACGGCGGCGAGGTCCACGGATGGGATTACAATTCGGCGTCGGACTGCCCAGGGGGAAACGCCGACGACATCACCGGCGCCATCGCGAGGGTCTCGGTCAGCGAAGGGAGCTCAAACGACATCGAGGGAAGTCCGGAGTCGGAGATCTGGTCGGGTGGCTGGACCGAGATGACCGACTCGGTGGGGTTACGCTGGGACGTCTTGTCCGACCCCGACTTTCCTGTGGACCACGTCAACAGCCTTCCGGACTTCGGCGCGATCCCCCCCGACTCTTTCCCGGTCATCCGCTACACGGGGTGGGTCTACGCGAACTTCACCGGCCGCGGTGTGTTGATCGTCGATGGCGTCTTCGACCCGAGCCCGAGCTTCAGCTGGGACGGCATCGTCCTCGCCGAAGACGTGGACGACATCATCCAGGGATACATCGACGGGATTCTGGTCGCAGGTTTCGAGGGCCCGAACATGTACAGCACCGTCGACTTCCGCACCGACGTGAACTACCACTCGTGTGAAGTCTACGGCGCCAATGAGTCGTTGTCGTACCTGGAGCTACTCCCGAATACCGTCTTCGAGGTCAACTAGGCCGAAACCAGGCGGCCGCGGCGACATCCGGTCGCGCTACGCGTCCAGCATCATGATCTTCTGCCAGATCTTGCTGCTTAGGCCCGTGGTGAGGGCTTCCACCTCGTCGACGGCCTGGAGGACGACGGCGTCGTCGAAGCGCTCGGCATAGAGGGCTGCGAGCTTCGAGGTCAGGGACAGGAGCTCGGAGCAGTAGTCCAGGTAGCGGCCCAACTCCTCGCGGGTGAGGGAGCGGGGCGGTGACGAGTCGGTGTCGACGGTTTCGGGGTGGAGGAGCCGGTCCGGGTCCTTGGTGAGCTGGTGCATGTCGACGATGTGAGCGATGGCGCGTAGCTCCCGGATATGCCGGAGTGCCTTGCGCCTCCTAAGTCGGTTCTCGGCGGTGACGAGGAAGGCCAGACCGACGCCGACGAAGACCACGTCCTGGATGCCGGATTCGAGAATCTGGAGGGCATCGAACGCACTCCCGAATCCGGCCGGGAACTCGGCGACGACGGCACGCACCGCCGCGATGCACCCGACGATGACGAAGGCCGCCATGAGCCACGTCGCGGTGCGCAGCCACAGGATCGGTCGCTCCACTGCATCGAGGCGGGACTTGGTCTCCTCGCCCACGTCGAGAAGGCTGGCGCAAAGTCTTCCAAGCCCGGAGCCGGGAAACCGCTCTTCGATGCGCCTCTCGAGCCGCGCCATGGTCTCGACGATGCGAACAGGGTCGAGGGACAGGGCCGGGAGGGGGTGTATCGGCGCGGAATGAGGACCCATGGGATGGGGTCCGGGCGATGCGGAACTCATGCCCGCAATGTGACCCCGGGTTGCGTATTCGTCGAGCGCATGCGCATGATCGCGTCGAGGGAGCCCGCGGTCGGATGGATTTCGATCACGGGCTCCTGAGCGAACAGCCGGACTGCAGCGTCGACGTGGGTCGCGCGGGTGCGGCGAAGCGGGAGCGGCGATGCAACCCACCGACACACGGGATCCGCAGTACTACCACAAAGTCGTGGACTGCCAGTGGGCCTGTCCGGCCCATACGAATGTGCCCGAATACATCCGACTCATCGCCGAGGGGCGGTACACCGAGTCGTACATGCTCAACCGCGAGTCGAACGTCTTCCCGGGCATTCTCGGCCGGACGTGTGACCGTCCCTGCGAGCCGGCCTGCCGGCGTGTCCGTGTCGAGGACGATCCGGTCGCCATATGCCGGCTCAAGCGGGTCGCCGCGGACCTGCGAGACGATGTGCAACACCTCCTGCCCACGGCGCCACCGGTGAAGAACGGCAAGAAGGTAGCCCTTGTCGGTTCTGGCCCCGCATCCCTCACCGTGGCCAACGACCTGGTACCGTTGGGCTACGAGTGCACCATCTTCGAGGCGCTGCCGAAGGCCGGCGGGCTCATGCGCACCAACATTCCTGCGTTCCGGCTCCCGGTGCGGGTCCTGGAGGAGGAGATCGACTACGTCCTCGACATGGGCGTCGACATCCGCTACGACCATCGCATCGACTCCATGAAGGAGCTCCTGGACTCCGAGGAGTTCGACGCCGTGTTCGTGGGAACCGGGGCGCCCAAGGGGAAAGAGCTGAACATTCCGGGTCGCGCCGAGGCCGCCGACAACATCCATATCGGCATCGAGTGGCTCGAGGCCATCCACTTCGGCCACATCGACTCCGTGGGTGAGCGGGTGCTGGTCATCGGTGTCGGAAACACCGCCATGGACTGCTGCCGAAGCGCCAAGCGACTCGGTGGGAAGGACATAAAGGTCATGGCCCGCAAGACCCGACCCTACTTCAAAGCGTCGCCATGGGAGCTGGAGGACGCCGAGGACGAGCAGGTGGAGATACTCGTGAACCACTCGCCCCAGGCGTTCGTCGTCGAAGACGGCCGCCTTCTGGGCATGATCTTCGATCTGGTCGAGTGGCATGAGAACGAGAAAGGTCGTCTGGTGAGCACGAAGCTCGACGAGACCTTCATCCACTGCGACGACGTCGTCCTCGCCATCGGTCAGGACAACGCCTTTCCCTGGATCGAACGCGACATCGGCATCGAGTTCGGCGAGTGGGACATGCCCGTCGTCGACCGCGCCACCTTCATGACCACCCGCGAGGGGGTGTTCGTCGGAGGGGACGCGGCGTGGGGGCCGGAGAACATCATCTGGGCTGTGGAGCACGGCCACCAAGCGGCCATCTCCATCCACAACCACTGCAACGACATCCCCGTCACCGACCGGCTCCCGTACGGGATGACCTTGGTGTCCACGAAGATGGGCATCCACGAGTGGCGTTACTCCAACGACTACAACCCGGCGAACCGGACGCCCATGCGGTACGAGGAGCTGGAGAGACGTTTGGCCGACATCCAGGTCGAGGCGGAGTTGGGCTACGACATTCCGCAGACCGCGCGCGAGGTCGAGCGCTGCCTCAACTGCGACATCCAGACGGACTTCACGGCCAAGCTCTGCATCGAGTGCGACGCGTGCATCGATATCTGCCCCGTCCACTGCTTGACCATCACGGAGAACGGCACGGAGGAGGAGTTGCGCGATCGGCTCATGGCGCCGGCGGACAATCTCGAGCAGGCCATCTTCGTCTCCGAGGACCTCCCCCAGACCAGGCGCGTCATGGTGAAGGACGAGGACGTGTGCGTGCACTGCGGCCTCTGCGCCGAGCGGTGCCCCACGGCGGCCTGGGACATGATGCAGTTCGACCTCATCAACCCCCACGCGGGACAGCACACGTGGTCACCAGCGGCGACTTCGGCGTAAACGACTTCGCCTTCAAGGTCGCGACGGTCAACGGGACCGGTTCGGCCAGTGCGAATGGGCTCTTGCTCCAGGCCCTCTTCCGGATGGGTATTCCCGTCTCGGGAAAGAACGTCTTTCCGTCGAACATCCAGGGCTTGCCCACCTGGTACGAGATCCGGGTGAACAAGGACAGCTATACCGCGCGGAGCCCCGACTTCCATCTGGTTGTGGCCATGAATCCGCAGAGCTATGGCCGGGACATCGAGGAGGTCGTCTCAGGCGGTTGGATCCTCTACGACGACACCAAGCCGCTCGAGGAAGAACTCGTCCGCGACGACGTGACGTTCCTCGGCCTGCCGTTGGCCGAGATGTGCGTTCGGGAGTTCGAGGGATCGCGGACACGGATCCTCATGAAGAACATCACCTACGTCGGTGCCCTCGTGGCGCTTCTGGACATCGACGTCGAGGTGGTGAAGGGAATGCTTCAGGAGAAGTTCTCCCACAAGCAGCATCTCATGGAGGCCAACTTCCGGGCCATCGAGATGGGTGCGAGTGCGGCGAGGGAGCGTTTTGATTGTCCTCTGCCCATCCGTCTGGAGAGGATGGACGCGACGAGTGACTGCGTCATGGTCACCGGGAACGCGGCGGCGGCGTTGGGATGCGTGTACGCCGGTGCCACGGTGGGCGCGTGGTATCCCATCACGCCGTCGACGTCGCTCATGGATGGTTTCACCGAGTACTGCGAGCGCTTCCGCGTCGACCCCGAGACGGGCAAGAAGAAGTTCTGCATCATACAGGCGGAGGACGAGTTGGCGGCCGCCGGCATGGTCATCGGGGCGGGGTGGATGGGTGCCCGGGCCTTCACGCCCACCAGCGGACCGGGGATCTCTCTCATGAGCGAGTTCATCGGTCTGGCGTACTACGCCGAGATACCGTCGGTCTTTTTCGACGTGCAGCGGACGGGCCCGTCGACCGGGATGCCTACCCGGACTCAACAGGGCGACCTCATGCTCACGGCGTACGCGTCGCACGGCGACACCAAGCACATCGTCCTCTTCCCTGCCGACCCGAAAGAGTGTTTCGAGTTCGCCGTGGCCGCCTTCGATCTCGCCGAGCGATTCCAGACGCCGACCTTCGTCGTCTCGGACCTGGACATCGGCATGAACGACTGGATGATCCCGCGCCTCGAATGGGACGACGAGTACCGGCCCGACCGGGGGAAGGTGCTTTCCGCTGCCGAGTTGGAGGAGGCCGAGAGCTTCTATCGCTACCTGGACGTGGACGGCGACCACGTCCCTTACCGGTCGCTTCCCGGAGTACACCCCAAGGGCGCCTATTTCACCCGGGGCTCGGGTCACGACAAGTACGGGCGCTACACCGAGGGGTCGGACGAGTACATCGAGGTCGTCGATCGGATCCTGAAGAAGGTGGAGTCGGCGGCGGACTCGGTGCCGGAGCCGGAGGTGCTGGCCGGAAGCCACGGCTCCAACGGAGCGGGGCCCTCGTCCAGGGGCGAGCTATCGAACGGGGCGGGGCCGACCTCATACGACGCCCGGTACGGCCTCGTCTCCATCGGTGGCTGCCATTGGGCGGTCCTCGAGGCTCGAGACGAACTGACCCGTCGGGGACTCGATGTCGACTACCTCCGGGTGCGGGGCTTCCCGTTCAACCAGACGGTGGAGGACTTCCTGGTGGGTCACGAGCGCATCTTCGTCATCGAGCAGAACCGGGACGAGCAGCTCCGGAAGCTCCTGACCATCGAGACCGGGTGCCCGAAGGAGAAGCTGACCTCCATCACCTACTACGGTGGACAGCCTCTGAGCAAAGGCCATGTCCTGGAGGGACTGGCCCAGCACATCGACGTCCCACCGGAGTTGTTACCTGCGGGAGCGGCGCCATGAGCTACATCACCAAGCCGGTGGCCCGTCACAAGGGCGACCGCACCAACGGGCTGGGTCTCACGACCCGTGACTACGAAGGCTCCATGTCCACGTTGTGTGCCGGGTGCGGCCACGACTCGGTCACGGCGGCCCTCATTCAGGCCTTCTGGGAGCTCGACGTCGAACCCCATCGCGTGGCCAAGCTGTCCGGGATCGGCTGCTCTTCCAAGACACCGACGTACTTCATCAAGGAGGCCCACGGCTTCAACTCGGTCCATGGCCGCATGCCGTCGATCGCGGCGGGAGCGAACGCCGCGAACCGCGACCTCCTGTACGTGGGCATTTCCGGCGACGGAGACTCCCTGTCCATCGGTCTCGGTCAGTTCTGCCATGCCATCCGACGAAACGTGAACATGCTTTACGTCCTGGAGAACAACGGCGTGTACGGCCTCACCAAGGGACAGTTCAGCGCCTCGGCCGACATAGGGTCGAAGTCGAAGAAGGGCGAGGTGAACCGCCAGGGCCCCATCGATCCGGTGAGCGTGGCCCTCACCCTCGGCGCCACCTTCGTCGCCCGCTCATTCTCAGGCGACAAGCAGCAGCTCGTGCCCATTCTCGAAGCGGGGCTCGAACACGACGGCTTTGCCTTCGTCGACGTTATCTCGCCGTGCGTGACGTTCAACGACCATGTGGGCTCCACCAAGAGCTACGCCTACACGCGAACCCACATGCACGAGGTGGTGCAGACGGACTTTGTCCCCATCCGAAGCGAGATCAGGACGGAGTACGCCGAGGGGACGGTTCGCGAGGTCAAGATGCATGACGGCAGTTCCGTCCGGCTCCGGAAGGTGGACGACGACTACGACCCCACGGATCGACACGCCGCCATCGAGTACCTGGGCAGCGTCGCTGACCAGGGCGAGATCGCTACGGGGCTCCTCTACCTGGCCGAGGCCGGCGAGGACTTGCACCGGTTCAGCGCGACCGTGGACCAGCCGCTGGTCTCCCTGGGCTACGAGGAGCTCTGCCCCGGTAGCGAGGTGCTGCGAGAGGTCCAGAAGGAGTGGTGGTAGGGCGGACCCCTTGACCAGCTAGGTGTGGGGCCGTATACCTAAGCGAACAAGGCCTCGGCCACGCAGGGGTATGACCTCCGCCGGCCGGGGGCGCGGACCCACCACACGGCGGGAGGGCCTGCCCTCCATTGGACCCGGCTTCATGAGCGGAAGCGATCTCTTCACCGGCACCCTCGACATCCTCATTCTCCGCACCCTCCAGGTGGCCCCTCTGCACGGCTACGCCATCGGTCGAGTCCTGCGAGAGGGCTCCGAAGGGGTGCTGTCCGTGGAGGAGGGCGCGCTCTATCCGGCCCTGCACAGACTGGAGGGCAAGGGCCTCCTCGAGGCCGAGTGGGGGAAGACCGACACGGGACGGCGTGCCAAGTTCTACCGCCTGACAGCCGACGGTGAGGCCCACCTCCGCACCGAGACCGCACGGTGGGCTGAGTTCTCGGTGGCGGTGAGCTCCATCCTGGGTTCGGAGACCCGCTGATTCATGGCCAGATGGCCCTTCCTCCGTTCGTTCTCCCCTGGGCAGGTGCGATCCGACGTCGACGCCGAGATCCGTGAGGAGATCGAACTCTACCTGGAGCTCCGCGCCAATGAGCTGGAGGACGAAGGACTGAGCCCTGAGGACGCCCGGCGGGTGGCTCAGGAGCGGTTCGGAGACGCGGAGGAGATCAAGCGAAGCCTTCGCAAGCAGGCGAAGCGCACACGAGCGAGACGGGAGACGACGATGACGATGAGTGGCCTCAAGCAGGATCTGGCATACGCAATCAGGAGCTTCCGGCGGAGCCCGGGATTCACCGCGGTGGCCGTGGCCACGCTCGCTCTGGCCCTCGGGGGCAACACGGCCATCTTCAGCGTCGTCGATGCCGCCCTTCTCCAGGCGCTGCCCTTCGAAGACCACGAGGAGTTGGTCTTCGTCAACGGTTACCATCTCACCAACGGCGAAGTCGCCATCCGGGGGGCGTCCTTCCCGGAGTTCAGGGACTGGAACGAACGGTCTCGCTGGGTCTCACCCATGGCGGCCGTCGGAGGCGTGTCCCTTTCGGCGACAGGGGGCGACGGTGCCGCCGAGCAGCTGAGCACTGAGATCGTCAGCCTCGACTATTTCGATGTGCTCCTCACGCGGCCTGCGTTGGGCCGTGCTTTCTTTCCCGAGGAGCACGCCGAGGTCGATGCCCACCCGGTGGCGATCATATCCCATCGACTGTGGGAGCGTCGATACGCCTTGGACCCGGCCGCGCTGACATCTGAGATCATCATCAACGATCGACCACTGACCATTGTCGGGATCATGCCGGAAGCTTTCCAGGGTACGGATCTGGCAAACGGAACCGACCTGTGGGTTCCCGACGGGCTGGTGTCGCTCATCGCGTCGCCGGACCTCCTCGAGTCTCGGGGATCGCGGTTCCTCTCGGTCGTCGGTCGCTTGGCGCCGGGAGGCACCGTGGAGGAGGCCCAGGCCGAGCTCGACGTCGTCGCCCGGGACCTGCAAGCCACCTTCCCCCAAGCCCACGAAGACCGGTTCGCTCAGGTCCAGGAGTTTCGCGACGGGTATCTGGGCGACACCGGGGGGTTGCTCTGGATCCTCATGGGAGCGGGCATCGTCCTCCTCCTCATCGCCGCTGCGAACGTGGCCAACCTTCTCCTGGTGCGGTCGCACAGCCGCACCCGGGAGTTCGTCCTCCGTCGTGCACTGGGTGCCGAGGGAAGCCGCGTGGCCGGTCAGCTCCTCACCGAGTCGTTCGTTCTCGCCGCCTTGGGTGGCGCGGCGGGCATCGGGGTCGCGGTGGCGGCTCTTCGCATTCTCGGGCCCATGATCCCTAACGGGGCGCTTCCCGGCTACGTGGAGGCGGAACTCAGCTCGACGGCGTTCCTGACCTCGCTGGTCGTCCTGGTGCTTGTGGGCCTCGCCACCGGACTCCTCCCCGCCGCTTCCAGTGCGCGCATCGACATCGCCACCCGACTCCGAGAGGGCTCCAAGGGCTCGGCGGCGGTGTCTCTTCGACGCATCCGACCCCAGCATGTCTTCGTCGTGGCTCAGGTCGCCCTTGCGTTGATCCTCCTGGTGGGAGCGGGGCTCCTCACGCGTAGCTTCCGGGCTCAACTCGCTGTGGATACCGGCGTCGAGTTGGAGGGGATCATCGCCATGCGGATCAGCCCGCCCAACAGCCGATACGACACCAACGAAACGCTTTGGAATTTCTCCGCCGAGCTGGAGCGCCGCCTGGGTGAGCTTCCCGGCGTGGAGGGCGTCTCGCTGTCGTCCCGCCTGCCTTTCCGGGGTGGGTCATCGGGGGCCTACATCTTCCGGGAGGGGGACTCCGCGGAAGAGAGGATCCGCTTTCACCGGCACCATGTGACACCCAGCTACTTCGAGACACTCGGCATCGAGTTGCGTGAAGGGAGGCTTCTCAACGACGACGACAGGGGCGATTCGTCCGGCGTCATCGTCATCACCGACGCCATGGCGAGGCGTGTGTATCCCGGTGAGAGCGCAGTAGGGAAGATGATGAGCCTCCGACCCGACGACGGCATGCCCGTGGAGGTGGTGGGTGTCATCGAGGACGTACGCTATCGGGACATCACCACGTCCCTCATGGAGGAGGCCAACAGCCCGGACGTCTTCTTCTCGTACTGGCAGATGCCTTCACGGACGCTGGAAGTGGCGGTGCGCACCAACAGCGCCGCCACCGTGGTCCCCGCCATGCGGACCGTCGTCTCCGAGCTCGACCCCGAGCTCCCCATCTTCCAGCTCGAACCTCTCGAGGAGGGGCGACGGACCCAGACGGCCACCCCGCGTTTCGCCGCCTTTCTCATGTCCCTGTTCAGCGGACTGGCCGTGCTCCTGGCATGTGTCGGGATCTACGGGGTCCTGGCCTTCACCGTAGGGCAACGGTCACAGGAGATCGCCATTCGTCGTGCCATCGGAGCCAGCGGGGTCCGGGTCGCGCGAGCCGTGGTGGGTGATGGTCTTCGCCTGACCCTGGTGGGACTCCTCCTGGGTGGGGCTGGTGCGGTGGCCGGATCGCGTGTCCTCGAGACCTTCCTGTTCGGTGTGGAGGCCACGGATCCGGCGACCTTCGTCTCGGTGGCGGGTGGTATGATCGCCGTGGCCGTGGTGGCCGCGGTCCTCCCGGCCCTCCGAGCCATGCGCCGAGACCCCGCCGAGGCGCTGAACTCCGACTGAGGCGTCCACCCCTACCTTTGTATATGGGGCGCTCCTGGCACTCCCCCGGGTCACGAAAGCCGGTCAATTGCTTGACTTTGGCAGCTTGAACGAGTAAAAAGCTTGTTGGGATGATGCGGGGATCGTGGGGATCGTGTACGCTGGAGTCAGGTCTAGGAGGATTCATGACTCTACGAACGTTTGCTAACAGGACGGCGAACGCTCTCCGCAACATTACAGTTGCGTTGGCGTTCGTAGCGTTCGGTGCGGTCGGAGTGGCCGCGCAGAACACCGGTACGGTTACCGGTCTCGTCCGCGACGCAGTAAGCCTGCAGCCCCTGGCGGGCGCGCAGGTATCCGTCGAAGGCACCGGCGTGGGAGGGCTGGTCAACAATGTTGGCCGCTTCCTGCTGCTGAATGTCCCGTCGGGCCAGCAGACCATCAACGTTACGCTCATCGGCTACAGCGCCGGTTCGCAGACGGTGTCGGTCACGGCTGGCGAGACCGCAACGGTCGACTTCCGACTTCGTGAGCAGGCGTTGGCGCTGGAAGGCGTCATCGTCACCGGTACGGCGGGTCAGGCCCGTCGCCGTGAGGTCGGAAACGTGGTCGAGTCCATCAGCTCGGCCGACATCGAGATGGCGGCCATCACGACGGCTAGTGAAGTCCTGCAGGGCCGGGCTTCCGGTCTGCAGATCACCAGCACGGAAGGCTCACCTGGTTCGGGCTCGGCGATCCGCATCCGCGGGAACTCGTCGCTGTCTCAGGACAACCAGCCTCTGATCTACATCGACGGTGTTCGGATGGAGAACGGTTCCATCTTCGCCGACGATGACGAGGGTGGCGCCGACATGAGCGCCCTGGACGGGATCAACCCGTCGGACATCGATCGTGTCGAGGTCGTGAAGGGACCGGCAGCGACGACGCTGTACGGTACCGAGGCGGCGGGTGGCGTGATCCAGATCTTCACGAAGCGGGGATCGGCCGGTGCTCCGGCGTGGTCGCTGAACGTGGAGGGTGGCCTCACCAACATGCCGCTCCAGGGCCCACAGAGCGCCAGCGACGTGGGTCAGATCCAGAACCAGTTCATCGACGAGAACCCGGATCTGTTCCCGTCAGGTGACCTCGGCGTCGATTACATGCTCCCTGAGGGAAGCATCGGTAACGACAATGGCCTGCGCCTCAACGACTGTGCGTCGGGTCAGGACCTCTCGATGTATTCGACCCTCGACAGCTACGGCGCCGAGCCCGGCTGCCCCGAGAGTGGCAGCTGGTTCCGCGACGCCATTCAGCAGCGCTACAACCTGAGCGTTCGTGGTGGTGGAGAGACGGCGACGTACTTCGTCTCCGGCCGCTACGCCGAGGAGCAGGGCGTGGTCGACCCGCAGGGTCAGGACAGCTACAACGTGCGGGCGAACATCCAGTTCCAGCCGGTCGACGGCCTGGACATCGCCCTGAACAACATGTACACCCGCCGTAACACGGTTTGGATTCCCAACGGCAACAACGCGTCGGGACTCTTCCTCAACGTGCTCCGCGGCGAGCGTGGCTACACACCGAACAACGACGACTCTCTGGTTCTGGTCAACGACCTCGATTCGTTCGTGAACCAGTGGGTGACGTCGGTGAGCATCGGCTGGTCGCCGACCAGCTCGCTGTCGCACCGTCTGAACTTCGGTCTGGACCACACGTCGGTCGACTTCACCGACTTCAAGCCGTTCGGCAACTACGAGAACCCCGAGGGTGATCGTGAGGCCGACGAGCAGGTGGACCGGAACTTCACCTTCGACTACAACGGCTCGTGGCGCACCGACGTCACCGAGACCGTGTCTTCGTCGTTCTCGTGGGGCGGTCAGCTCTACGAGGAGTTCAACTTCCGCCTCAATGCCTTCGACGCTGTATTCGCGGGCCCTGGCGACCAGCTTCTCGGTGACGGCACGCTGCCGTCCATCGGTGAGAGCCGCCTGACCATCCGCTCGGGTGGTTTCTTCCTGCAGGAGCAGATCGGCCTCAACGACCGCCTCTTCATTACGGGTGGTGTGCGCTGGGACGGCTTCTCGACGTTCGGTGAAGGCTTCGGCCTCGCCGCGTACCCGAAGGTCTCGGCGGCCTACACGATCTCGGAGGAGAGCTTCTTCCCGCAGATCGACGCCCTCGACGCGCTGAAGCTGCGTGGTGCGTGGGGTAGGTCCGGTCGTGCGCCTGGTGCGTTCGACGCGGTGAAGATCTACGAAGCGACGCAGGCCGACGAGTTCGTGCCTGCAGTGATCATCGGCAACCTGGGTAACGCGGACCTCGGTCCTGAGATCTCCGAGGAGATCGAGGCCGGTCTGGAGATGTCTCTCTTCCAGAGCCGCGCCACGGTGGACTTCACGTGGTACACCCAGACGACGAACGACGCTCTGATCTCCGTGCAGGAAGCGCCTTCCTTCGGTACGGAAGAAGCAACGCTGCGCAACCTCGGTGAGACCGAGGTGAAGGGAATCGAGGCGGTCGCGAGCTTCGTGCCGGTCCGCTCGGACAACTTCGAGTGGTCCATCAACGGTTCGTACTCGACGAACAAGTCCGAGATCATCGACATGGGCCCGCTGCAGAATCTGGGCTTCAGTCTTCGCGTCGGTCAGCCGCTGCGCGTCGAGTACGATGACATCGTTCTGAACCCGGACGAGGTCGGCGTCGTGCCGGACCACTCGTCCGAGGTGGTGGGCGTGCTGTGGCCGGAGCAGTTGTACAGCTTCGGGACCCGCTTCACGTTCAACAACTCGCTCACGTTCGACCTTCTGGCCGAGGGCCAGGCCGGCTTCGTGAAGACGGTGGGTATCGGCTGGGCAACGGTGCGTCGTGAGACGTGGCCGGCGTGCTTCGGCATCCAGGACGAGTTCAACCAGAACGGCATCACGAACCTCACGGCGGCGCAGCAGAGCCTGTGTGGTGCGTCGTCGTCTGCGTGGGGCACCTGGACGGACAGGGCGGACTTCATCAAGCTCCGCTCGGCCAGCCTGTCGTACCGCCTGCCGGACGACATCATTCCGTACGCGCAGAGCGTACAGCTCTCGGTGCAGGGCAAGAACCTGTTCATGATCACCGACTACCAGGGTCTCGACCCTGAGGCGACTGACAGCGGACTGTCCAACCAGACGCCGTTCGAGTACTACAACATGGGTCCGCCGCGGGTCTTCATCTTCAGCGCGACGGTGAACTTCTGATGAGTAACTGGAAAGGAATTCTTCGATGGCCGCTGGTCGCGGTTCTCGCGGTCGGCCTGGCCGGGTGTGATCTCGAGGTCCTGAACCCTGGTTCCATCCAGGACGCGGATCTCAACACGCCGGACTTGATGCCGATCCTCGTGGCCGGTGTCTCGGCCGAGTACAACGATGTCCAGGACCTCCTCGTGATGGAGGTGGGTCGACTCACCGACGCCGTGGCTGGGACCGGCTCCTACGGGAGCACGCAGCGGTACCGTCAGGGCATCGTGGACAACAACGACACCGATGGCTACTGGGAGCAGGCCCACGAGGCCGCTTGGGCAGCAGGTGAAGCCTGGGCGCGACTCGAGCAGGTATTGGAAGGCGCCGCGAGTTCCGATGTTGGGGCCGCGCGTGTCTTCATGCTCATGGGTCATGCCCACAACCGCCTCGGTGAGAACTTCTGCGACCTGGTCTACGACGTCGGGTCGGTGCAGGCCCGCGAGGTTGCGTTCGACTCGGCGATCGTCGCGTTCAACCGGGCGATCACCATCGGTGCGGCCGCTGGTGCCGACGCCGATGACTACGTGCTGTCGGCTTGGGCCGGTATCGCGCAGGCGCAGCTTGGTAAGGCTGCGGTAGGTACCGGGTCGTGGCAGGCTGCGTACGATGCCGCGCAGGACTTCTTCAACAACGGCGGCACGGAGCAGTGGTTCGACTACGCGATCTACCATCCGCAGGCGAACACCAATTACATGTGGAACGAGACGCATGGTCGGGCTGAGGTCGGTGTCTGGACGACACAGGCCCAGCAGATGCACGACGCCACGGGTGACATCCGCGTAGCGTACACCAAGTGCGGTGAGTGGGTGGATACGAGCCGGCCGAATCCGGATCCGGGCATGGGTGTAGACGACCTGGGTTGTTCGTCGGGTTCCGGCGCTCACCAGGGTGCCGACGGTCTGACCGCGCATTACCGCCAGGACAAGTACGACGACCGTGGCTCGGACATCCCGCGCGCCTCTGGCGTGGAGATGCGGATGATCCAGGCCGAGGCGATGCTCATGATGGGCGATATCGACGCCACGGACGGGATGACGTACTACCTGAACCTGGCGCGGGCGTCCTACGCCGACCCGAGCCTGCCCCCTCTCGCCGCGCCTGCCGCGGTGGGTACCCTGGATTTCCGGGATCAGTACCCGCACTACGCCATGGAAGGCGATGCGGAGTGGGATGCGTGGTCGATGCTCGATGCCGAGCGTTACGCGACCACGTGGATCGAGGGCAAGCGGTTCTTCGACATCACGCGATGGGACCATCCGTTCCTCGCGGGCGGGTTTCTGGCCAAGAACGTACCGGGCGCGGACGCTGTTCCGCAGCGCGTGTCGTGCTTGCCGATTCCCAAGGTCGAATGCGACCTGAACCCCAACGTCACGGACAGCCCAGCCTGCGGCTGATGAAGACGTGATGGTGTAGGAATCTGCCCCCGTCGGCGACATGCCGGCGGGGGCATTTTTTTGTGTCCCCTGACACGCTGATGGTATGTGTGTGGGGCGACGTCCGTATGGTAGAATGACGCCGCCCTCGGAGGTGAACGGTGACGAAGATGGTAGGACCGGATAGCAGGCTGGGACCAGCATCGTCCTGTCGCTTTCGACGTTGGCCGAGTTGCGTGGTCCTGGTGGCAGTCGCGGCAGCGGTCTTTGTGCCTCCTCAGCCTGTGCAAGGGCAAACGCTGAGGGGCACGGTTCTCGATGCCGTCACCGGCGAACCGGTCATGTTGGCGCAGGTCAGCCTACTCGAGGAGGGACGCAGCGAGGTCGCCGCGGATCTGGCCAGCCTTGGGGGAGCTTTCGAGCTCGAGGCCCCGGGCGATGGGGTCTACTTCCTGTACGTGAGGCGGGACGGCTACGAGGCGCTTCTCGATGGCCTGTTCGAGCTCGGTTCCGACGGGGTCGTGGAGGTGCGGGTCGGACTGACACCCGAACCCATCGAGTTGGAAGCCGTGGATGTCGTGGCGGACCGGACCATGACTCCGCTGGAACGCTCAGGCTTCTACGATCGGGTGCTCACCGCTCCAGGCCACTTCCTGAGCCGCGAAGACATCGAGCGAGTCGGCAGCAGCAAGGTGTCCGACGTCTTCCAAAGAGTGCCCAGGGTCGAAGTCGACGCCACCCGACCGCTCACTGGCCCCGATGTGATGCAGAACCCTTCGATCTTCATGCGTCGAGGGACCGAGCCGTGTTTCCCTGCGCTTTACATCGACCGCCACGTCGTGGCCAACGGCCTCACGGACGCCGTCAGGCCCGACGACTGGGTGAACACGGCAGAGATCGAAGCGATCGAGATCTACGCCCGCGCCTCTCAGGTCCCGCCCGAGTTCGACCCGATTGGCGGCTGCGGTGTCGTACTCATCTGGACACGAGCCCGCTGAAGCAGCGAATCGACTTCCCGGGACCGTCGCAGCGGCTCAGCCTCCGGTGGGTATGTTGCCGTCGCCGGTCAGGATAAGGGCCGCGGCGGCGAAGCCGGCTACGAGGAGGCCCCCCATGATCGCGGACGTCTTTCCGGCGTCGAACTGCCGCACGATGACGGATTGGATTTCCGTCAATGGAACGAGACGGGTGACGGTCTCGACGCGACCCTGGCCTCGCGCCACGTCCGCCACGAAAGAGAGGGAGCTCGTCGTCCATGTGAGGTCGTGGACCTCGGAAAACTCCACGACCTCCCCGTCCTCGTTCCCGGACTGGACGACGACGACGCCACGAAGGTCGAGCGCCTGACGCTCGGGGTGGGACGCCGGTACCGGGGCTCGCATCACGCCATAGCACCCGGTGAGAAAGGGGAGGGCCACAAGAGCGGCCAAAGCGTACACGGTACGTTTCATCGACGGGACTCCATGAGTTCACCAATCTGGTTCAATGCGGCGTCGACCTTGAAGCGGATGCCTCGGACACCACGCTCCACCGACGCCCGTGTGGGGTCACCCGACACACCGCTGTCGGGGGAGCCGCCTCCGGGCGCCAGCCTCTCTGTTCTGATGTGCCTCGGGTCGACTGCGAGCAGCTGCGACGTGTCGGAAATCCCGGCGTGGCCGCCGATGGTCTCCTGTGTCTCGCCCTGCTCCATGAGCCATTCCCGGAAGCCGTTGTTGCCGTAGTAGTCGCCGACGAAGTGGACCCAGCCGGGGTCACCCTGCCACTCGTTGTTCAACATGGTCGCGACCTGCTCCATGCCGTTCTGGTTGCCCCCGCTGTCCCCGATGAGGACGATGTCCGTGAAGCCGTGAACGGCGAGGCTCCGGGAGGCGTACTCCAGAAGCTTCATGAAGTACTCCTCCGGCAACGTAATGGTGCCGGCCTTGGCCATGTGGCCTCGGGTGGGATTGTTCACGTCACCCTCAGGCACGTAGGTGACGACGGGCGCCACGAGGGCGTTGCCGAGCTCCCGGGCGATCATCGCCGAGGCGTGGTTGATGATGAACTTGTGCTTGCCGAGGACCATGTGAGGGCCGTTCTGCTCTGTGCCCGCAGTTGGGATAATGATGGTCGTCGTGCCGTTGTCGATGGCGTCGCGGACTTCAGTCCACGTGAGTTCTTCGAGAAAGACGGATGGGAGATCCTGCCCCGACGCGGGCGTTCCAAAAAGGCCAGCGATGGCGATGGCGAGGATCGATGCGGTCGTTCGGGTTCTCATGGGCCGTTGGGGCAGGTGGAGCGTCGACGTGCTTCCTTCGGGCCGGACACTAGAGGGGCCGCTGCGGGGCGGCAAGGGAATGCAGGTGCCCAGGGTCCGGGCATGACGGCGGGGCTGGTCAGGGGCGCGCAGTGTCTCGACCTTTCCCTCTCGCCCCGGTGTTGGGTCGGGTGAAGATCGAGAGACTCTGTTTTCCAGGAGTACGCCCCGTGCTTCAGGTGCAATCTGCTTACCCCACCTTCTACGCGGGCCGCGTAGGCGCATTACCGCAGGAAGTCGACTGACCATGACCATGGTGGACTGGCTCCTCACGGAGCAACTGGTGGAGATCTTCCAGGAGGCAGAGGTCACGCGGGAAGGGCTCAACGCGCGCCTCGTGGCCCGGAGTCCCCACGGCGAGGAGGACGTGCTCGCCGGCGCCGGCACCGCCGTGCGCATCGAGGCAACAGACGGAAGCCACTACCTGGTGACGCCTCGGCGAATCGCCAGGGTGGTGGGGGCGGCCGCTCACGATCTGGTCACCTTCACCGATCTGGTGGGCTACGACTGGATCACACCCGCGATGTCCGAGAAGGTGGCCCAGAAGGAGGAGCATTACGACCGACTCTATCTCTACCCGCGCGACGCTCCTCCTCTGGTTCTCGACCGACTCGGGGAGGCAGTGTACCCACTCATGACCTTCCTCGGTCGGGTCTTGGAGTACCAGTCGCAGAAGATCCTCCTCCGGAAACTCGATGACGACATCGTCGATACCCTGGGTCGGTGTTTCCTGGCGGCGATTCACGGCCCCTTCTTCACCGAGGCCGAGCTGTCGGAGCTCATCGGCCGGAGCCGAGCCTCCTTGAAGGTCGTCGCCGGTATGTGGCCGCGGATGAATCTGGCGGCCCCGGAGCTTCGTGAGCTTCTGGGCCGATTGACCAGGGAGCTGGCTGAGCGATCCGCTGACGACCCCGCTGCGTGGGAAGAGTGGATCCAAGTGCCGGCCAGCAATGTAGAGGCAGCCTTCGAGATCTTCCGAAAGGTCTCGACGGGAGAGGTCTGAACCGAGCCCGACTGTGATACGACGGGCGGGCTGGAGCTGGCGTGCGAGGGTGGCGCGAAGCGCGTGAGGGTGCGCTAGCGCCGATTCTCGAAGAACCAGAGCCCTCCTCGACCTCCGCCGAGCAGCATGTCATCGTCGCCGTCGCCATCCAGGTCGGCGAGGGCGGGAGCGGCGAAGCCGAAGTGGTCGACTTCGAAGAGGCCGTCTTCCACGAACTCCGGAGTCGTTGGGGTCCCCTGGTTCCGGAAGATGTGGATGCCGGACGATTCCGATCCGACAAGCAGATCGAGATCGCCGTCGGCGTCCAGGTCGTGTAGCACGGGGAAGGACCTTCGGCCCACATCGAAGTCCCCGTATTCGTCGCTCACCAACGTGAACTCAGGAGCGCCGGCGCCGCCGGTGTTCTCGTAGAAGTTGAGGGCCCCCGAGCTCTCGCCGACGAAGAGGTCGAGATCCCCGTCGGCATCGATGTCGCCCAGGGCGGGAGCGGCGTTGCGCCCACGGGTGAGGGTGACGAAGGCCGTGTCGGTAAGGCTGAGTCCGATGGAGCCGTCGTCGGCCACGTTGGTGTGGAGGCGCAGAGCGTCCTGCCAGGTCCCGATGATGGCGTCCA
>JABDLS010000124.1 GCA_013002885.1 Gemmatimonadota bacterium
TATCGGGTTGTCGTTGCCGACAGCGCCTCCCCTCGCGACGGCCGTTTCGTCGAGACCCTCGGCTATTACAAGCCGCTTTCCCAGCCGGCGCGTCTCGTGCTCGACATGGAGCGCGTGGACCACTGGCTCGGTGAGGGCGCGAGTCCATCGGGAACGGTGAAGTCGCTCATCTCGAAGGCTCGCCGCGGGGGTGACGACACGGTGGCTCTGGGCGAGGTCGACGCGGAGGAGCGTCAGGCGAAGCGTGCGGAAGAGCTGGCTTCTCGTCGCACCGCCGAGAAGAAAAAGGAAGCCGAAGCCGCCAAGCAGGCCGAGGAAGAGGCAAAGGCTGCTGCCGAAGCCGAGGCCGCCGAGGCCGAAGCCTCCGAAGCCCAAGCCTCTGAAGCCGAGGCCCCTGAAGCCGAGGCCGCCGAGGCCGAAGCTCCTGAAGCCGAAGCCGCTGAAGCCGAGGCCCCTGAAGACGAGGCCGCTGACGACGCGCCTGAAGCTGCCGCCGCGGAAGCAGAAGACGCTCCAGCAGCCGGAGCCGAGGAGGCTACAGAGCAGGGCAGCGAGAAATCCGAGGAGAGCCCCGCAGCCGAGGCCGAGGCCGAAGCCGAGGAAGCCACCGAGGCCGACGAAGAGGAGAAGTCCGAGTAACCCTCGGACTCTTTTACCATGGCTCACCCGAGCCACCTCGTCGTCGGGTATCTCAGCAAGCCCCACGGCATCAAAGGTGAGATGTACGTCTCTCCATTGACCGACCACCCCGAGAGCGTATTCGCCTCCGGGGTGGTCTTGTGGTTGGGAGGTGCCGACGACGACGAGCCCGACTACGACCTGCCTCCCCTGAGGGTCGATACGACGCGACCCTTTCGCAGTGGCTTGCTCGTGCGTTTCGGTGGTGTGGAGGATCGATCGCAGGCGGAACTCCTTGCCGGCCGGTACCTCTTCTGCCCAATCGAAGACCTGCAGCCCCTGGCCGAGGGTGAGGTCTACTACCATCAGCTGCTCGGGATGCGGGTTGAGACGGTCGGAGGGCGCCCGGTGGGTTCCGTATCACAGGTCTATGAGCTTCACCCCGCCGACCTCCTCGAGGTGCGGGGGTCGAACGGCGTGGTGATGGTCCCCTACCGGAAAGAGATCGTCGTAGAGGTGGACGTGGAGGCCGGTCGCCTCGTCATCGATCCGCCGCCCGGGCTCCTCGAGCTCGGTGGGCAGAATTGAGGTGAGCGCGGTCCGCATCAACATCGTCTCGATCTTCCCTGACTTCTTCCGTGGCCCCCTTTCCCTCTCCATTCCGGGGCGGGCAGCCCACGACGGCTTGGTGGAGTATCGTCTCGTCGACCTTCGAGACTACACCCACGATCGGCACCGCACCGTCGACGACCTGCCTTACGGGGGAGGTGCGGGGATGGTGATGAAGCCCGAGCCCTTCTTCGAGGCGATGGACGACCTGGACCCCCAGGGGCCGGTGGCCTTGCTGTCGGCCCGCGGTAAGCCGTTCGAGCATCAGGACGCCGTCCGTCTCAGTGTGGCGCCAGAGGTGACGCTTCTCTGCGGACACTACAAGGACGTGGACCAACGTGTGGCCGAGCACCTGGCCACTGAAGAGATCTCGCTGGGCGACTTCGTCGTCTCCGGCGGCGAGGTGGCCGCCCTGGCGGTGACCGACGCCATCGTCCGGCTCCTGCCCGGAGCCATGGGCGACCACGATGCCGCCGCCACCGACTCGTTCTACGACGAGGGGCTCCTCTCAGCACCATCGTATACTCGGCCCCCGGAGTACCGGGGTCATTCGGTCCCGGAGGTCCTGCGCTCAGGCGACCACGCCAGGATCGCGGCGTGGCGCCGCGAACAGGCCCAGCGGCTGACCCGGGAACGTCGGCCAGACCTCATCGACGACGGGGACTGAGGCGCGCGGGCCCCCTAGGCTTTCAGGACGCTCCCGCCGTGTCGAGGCCTCACGCCGTCACTCCTCCCGTAGCACCCTCTGGGGGTCGACATGGGCGGCTCGCCGAGCGGGCAGCCAGGCCGATACGGTGCCCACGGTGACGAGAATGACGGCCGCGGAGCCAAGGACCACCGGATCGGTGGGCCCCACTTCGTAAAGGACGCTGCGCAGGGCCCGACCGAGGGCGATGGCGCCCACGACACCAGCGACGACACCCATGCCGATAGGGAGCATGGAGTCGCGAAGGACCAGAGCCACGATCTCGGACGGTGCCCCACCCAAAGCGATGCGGAGGCCCAACTCCTTGCGACGCAGCGCCGTCCCGTGCGATACCACCGAGTAGATCCCCACGGATCCCAGAAGGAGGGTGAGGACGGCCATGGCGCTGAGGAGCTCTCGCATGGCTCGCTGAGGTCCGAGCTCGTCCGCGATGATGTCTTCCATGGCTCGGATCCGGTACAGTGGTGCCGATGGATCGAGTCGCGCGACGACCCGTCGGACGGCGGGCACGAGAGACGACGGGTCCACGCTGGCCTTCACCGAGTAGTAGCTGGTGAAGCCCCATGCCGCCGATTGGCCGATGGGCGTGTACACTTCGATGCGTGACGGACTCGCCAGCTCATAGTGCCGAACATGCGCGGCCACACCGACGACGGTACGCCAGAGATCGGCGCGCTCACCGTCCGGGCCCATCGGCTGCTCGAAGGTCACGCGCTTCCCGATGGCCGATTGGCCGGGCCAGCGGGCGGCCGCCAGCGTCTCATCGACGATGGCCACCGGCTCGGTCCCCCAGCGGTCGGACGGGAGGAAGCCCCGCCCTTCGGCGATGGCGACGTCGTACGTATCGAAGAACGACGCGCTGACCATGGTGAGGAGGACCGACTCGCCCTCCTCGCCAGGCGGCGTCCCCTCGTCCTTGTAGAGCATCTCCCACGAGTTGCCTGCCAGTGGGAAGTGGTTAGAGGTGGCAACCGAGGTGACGCCGGGCAGGGCATTCAGCTCATCACGGAGGGTTTCGTGGAAGCCCATCCACGTCTCGCGGGTGTCGCCGGGAGTCTGGACCCGGAAAGTCAGGACCCCGGTGCCGTCGAATCCCTTGTCCACGGCCTGAAGGCGCGCCAGGGTCGAGATGAGGAGCCCTGCGCCGACCAGAAGCACCATGGAGAGAGCCATCTCCGTAGCCACCAGAACGTGCCTTCCCCGGGCGTGCCCCACCGATCCGGGAGCGGCGGAGCGGATCCTCTGGGCCAACTCCGCCCGCGCCGACCGTAGGGCGGGGAGGAAGCCCGCGAGAACGGCTGTGCCCAGAGACAAGGCCGCTGCGAAGAGCAGCACGGGCGCGTCCATCCCGATGCGCCCGGCGAAGCCCGGGGGAAGGACGTCCGCAACCAGGACCAGGAGGGCATTCAGTCCCACCACGGCCAGTGCCACGCCGGCGATGCCGCCCAGCACGGCCAAGACCATGCTCTCCGTGAGAAGCTGGCGGTAGATGCGGCCACGGCTTGCCCCCAGCGCTGTCCGAAGCGCCATCTCGCCACCTCGGCGCTCGCTGGCGATGAAGAGCAGATTCGCCACGTTCGCGCACGCCACGAGGAGGAGGAGGGAGACCGCGGCCATGAGCATCATGGACTGATACCCCGTGTCGCCCAGGAACCACGCCCTCAACCCGGTAACGTTCGCCGCGTCGACTTCCTCTCCCGTTTCTGCCTCGACGGCCGCACCGATGGCCTGGAGGTCGGCTCGGGCCCGCTCGACGGGCACGCCCGCCGCCAATCGCGCCACGATCTCCGCGCCCACGCTCGTTTGCCGATCGTCCCAGGGAAGGCCGTCAGCCACGACGCCGAGAGGGAGATAGACGTCCGTCTCATCGTAGAGGACGAAGTCGGAGGGCGTCACTCCGACTATGGTGAACGCCTCGTCGTTGAGCGTCAGTGCGCTTCCTATCACCGAGGGGTCCGCACCCCATTCGTCCACCCAGAGTCGGTGCGACACAACCGCCAGTCGCTCGGCGCCGGGCTCCGATTCGCCTTCTGAGAAGTAGCGCCCCACCTCGGGGTCCACCCCGAGCGTCTCGAAGAACCCACCCATGACCCAGCCCACCTCCAGAACCCTGGCGCCGTCCACCGTGGTGAAGCGGCGTGAGCTGGGGAGGAAGATCGAGAAGCGCTCGAAGGTCTCGTTCCGCTCGCGCCAGTCCCGGTAGTTGGGGAACGCCACCGAGGCGGTGAAGCCGCTCGGTTCGATCTCGTTGATGATTACGAGGCGGTCGGCGTCTTCGAAGGGAAGGGGCTCCACCATGAGCGTACTCACCACCGAGAAGATGGCCGCGTTGGCCCCGATCCCCAGCGCGAGGGTCGTGATGACGAGGGCCGAGAAGCCCGGACGAGCGATGAGTCCGCGAAACGCGAACGAGAGATCCCTGCGAAGCGTGTCCATCCCCATCCTCCTCCCGAATCCATAGTGGTATGCAATGACAAAGAGCTCGCCAAGCAGCCACGCCGAGGCCCTGATCCGGCCCGCGGGTGCTGTGAGCCGGTACCGTTCCTCCAGATCCCCGATGAGGCCCGCCCGCGAGACGGGATCGGCGACCATCGTCTCGAGGAGCGCGACGACGAAGTCGGGCAATGCGCGGGTCCTCACCTCTCGTAGGCCGTACCGAGCCCCTGCCAGAGGCGGAGCATGGCCGCGCGAGCTTCCGACGCGGCCTCACGCCCTTCGGCGGTGAGGTCGACGTAGCGGCGCGGCCGCCCGCCGCGACCGTCGTCTGCGTCACCGAGTCGTGACCGCAGGAGTCCCTTCTTCTCCATCCGGTCCAGGGTGACGGATAGGGCCCCGCTACTCACCGGTCGGCCGGTACGCTCCTCGATCGTCTGGATGATGGAGACCCCGTAGGCCTTCTCACCGAGGCGAAGGATGGCGGCCGCCACCATCTGTTCGAACTCTCCCAGGTATTTCCTCTCCGGCGACATCGTCATCCTCCGCACATCGATTGGGTCGTCGGAGGCTTAGATACCTGACAATGTAGGGTTGGTTGGAATCGGCTTTCCGGAGACTCGGCTTCGGGCTGCGCGGCGGTATAGCCGCCACCGCGGTTGGCGTCACCCAAACAGGTACTCGGTCGCGGCCCTCAGCGCCCGGTGAGCCCGTTCATGCCACCCTCGACCCAACCCGGCGTCGGTCCATCGGCCAGAAAGCGGACGGCTTCGATGCTGGCCTCCACGAGGGCCGCCATGTGGTCGAAGTCGATGGCTGCGACTTCATCGGAAGGGCGGTGGTAGTCGGCGTGGAGGTTGAAGCTGGAGAGGGTGTGGGCCGGGATCCCCAAACGGGCGAAGGCGATGTTGTCGCTGCGAAAGAAGAAGTTCTGCTCGGGCCGCGGGTCCGGGACGATGGGGGAGCCGGCGGCGGCCAGTTGATGCCCTATCGTGGTGCGCTCATAGCCGGTGAGCCATGCGTGGCCGAAGCCTCCCGCCAAGGAGTCGGGCCGGCCGATCATCTCGATCTGAAGGTCAGCGACGGTTCGCTCGAGGGGGATCACGGGGTCCTCGAGGTACCAGCGTGTTCCGAGCAAGCCCATCTCTTCACCGGTGCTGAGCAGGAAGACGATCGTGCGGCGGGGCGCCTGACCGCTGGCGAAGGCGCGTGCGATTTCGAGGACGGCCACCGACCCCGAGGCGTCGTCGTCGGCGCCGTTGTAGATGGAGTCGCCGTCCACGGCAGCTCCGATGCCTACATGGTCGTAGTGGGCGCCCACCACGACGGCTTCGTCGGCGACGTCCGGGTCAGTGCCTCGGACGACACCGACCACGTTGACCTCGGTGTCGACGATGCGGTCGGGGGGGAGGGTGTCGAAGTCCAGATCGTCGGACGCCAGTCGGAGGCGCTCGAAGGTGCTGCCCGCGGAGGTGACGGCCACGCGGGCGAGGGGGATGCGTTGGAAGAACGCGTCGTCGCCGGCAGGCTCCACTCCGTAGCTCTGGAGTTCAGCCGCGAGGAAGCGTGCGGCTCGGTGTGCGCCCGGGGTCCCCGTTCGCCGCCCTTCCATGGAGTCGGCCGCAAGGGTGGAGAGGAGTCGTTCGAGGCGTTGGGCCCGGGTCTGTGGCTCGTCGGCTACAGTGTCCTGGGTTGGCTCTCCGCCTCCGCCACATGCACCGAGAAGGAGTGCTGTGGTCGCGAGTAGCAGGGTCGCCGAGGGGAGGTGTTTCGGCATATAGGAGGGCCTGTGAGGATCGTGTCGCGAAGGGCGGGGGCCGCCAACGTGGCGTGCCGGGAGCCCTTCGGCAACGGGGTTTCGGGGGTTCACCGCGCCTGGGGTCCGCATTATGTTTTAAGTCTCTGCCGGAACACCTCTGGCCGTGTCGTTGGAGCCGAATCATGTCCGATATCATCAAAGAAGTCGAGAAAGAGCAGCTACGGGCCGAGATGCCCGATTTCGCTCCGGGTGACACCGTCCGGGTTCTCTACCTGGTCCGTGAGGGTCAGAAGGAGCGCATCCAGGCTTTCGAGGGTGTCTGCATCGCCCGGAAGGGCGGAGGTGTGGACGAGACCTTTACCGTGCGGAAGATTTCCAGCGGGATCGGCGTCGAGCGTATCTTCCCGCTCCATGCCCCCACCGTCACCGGTGTGGAGGTCGTCCGCCGAGGCGACGTGCGCCGGGCCAAGCTCTACTACCTGCGTGGACGTCGTGGAAAGGCAGCCAGGATCGCGGAGAAGCGCCAAATTCGCTGACTCTTCGCCGACCGAGTCGGCGGAGCTCGAGTTCCAGCGGCCCCAGGACCTGCTCGAATACGAGCGACGGTTCTGGGGCCGCGGTCGTTTGGTGGCCGGGGTCGACGAGGTCGGTCGAGGTCCCTTGGCGGGCCCTGTAGTGGCCGCGGCGGTTGTCCTTCCAGAGGGCGGCTATGTCGTCGGCGCCGCCGACTCCAAGCAGCTCGCAGCCGACGTCCGGGGTGAGCTCTTCCTTGCCATCCATGACACGGCCCTCGCCATCGGTCTCGGCGCGGCGTCCGTCCGCGAGATCGATCGTCGCAACATCCTGCGGGCGACCACCGTGGCCATGCAGCGGGCGTTGGATCGCGTCGAGGTCGCACTGCGCCGACGGGGGGAGCCACCCGAGGAATGCCACGTCGTGGTGGATGGTCTACCCGTGAAATACCTGGGCCGTGAACATGACGCCGTGGTGGATGGCGACGCCCTCGTGCACTCCATCGGGTGCGCATCCATAGTAGCGAAGGTCGTCCGCGACCGGCTCATGCGACGGCTGGCGGCCCGGTATCCCGGGTACGGTTGGGAGACGAACGTGGGCTACGGCACCGAGAGCCATCGCATGGCCATCGCAGAGATCGGTCTCACGCCTCACCACCGTCTCACCTTCACGGGCCTCCAGTTCGAGTTGGAGTTGTAGGGACCCACTTGGGCTCGCGAACCGTATTAGCACCGTTCCGCTGCGGCCGCGACTCGCTCTGCGTCCGTTCTACCGACGACTCCTCGATCCCCCTGGCTCCCAGCATGATCGCACGCTCACCCGCGCACTACCCCATCTGCGCTACCGCCGTGGTTCTCGCGTGGGCGCTGGCGCAGCCAGCCGCAGGCCAGACCGGCTCGGCGGCGCCGATCGTCGGGCCTGTCTTCCAGGACGGACAGACACAAGTGGTGCCGGCGTTTGCCGAGCCTCGGAGCTGGGTGCGCCACGACCTGTGGGTCGAGACCGGGTTCGACTCCGATGGAGACGGTGAGCCGGATCGCGTGCACGTCGCGGTGACCCGGCCACGACAAACCGACACGGAGGGGCTCAGGGTGCCGGTCGTCTACGAGACGTCTCCCTACTACTCCGGCGTCGGTACCACAGACTCGCAGTATTTCTGGAACGTACAGCACGAGATCGGAGCAAACCCGCCCCGAAGAGGCGACATGCCCGACATCCGACAGCAGAGCCTGCGCCCGGTCATCTCCAACTCCCTTGTCGGCACGTGGGTGCCGCGTGGCTTCGCCGTCGTCCATTCCCAGTCGCCGGGCACCGGCCTTTCGGAAGGTTGCCCGACGGTGGGTGGCATCAACGAGTCCCTCGCGCCCAAGGCGGTCATCGACTGGTTGAATGGGCGCGCCCAGGGGTTCACCACGCCCGATGGACACGAAGAGGTCGAGGCCTTCTGGTCGACCGGTCGCGTGGGTATGACCGGGACGTCGTTCAACGGGACCCTGCCCCTGGCGGCGGCCACGACCGGCGTCGAGGGGTTGGAGGCCATCATCCCCATCGCACCGAACACCTCGTACTACCACTACTACCGCTCGAACGGCTTGGTGCGGTCACCCGGGGGATTTCTCGGCGAGGACGTCGATGTTCTCTACGACTTCATCAACTCGGGCGACCCGGAGCGCCGCGCCTATTGCGACGCGACGTACCGAGACGGGGAGATGGCGGCCGGCCAGGACCGGATCACCGGTGACTACAACGACTTCTGGGCGGGCAGGGACTATCTCAACGCCATCGACGGTGTGCAGGCGGCGACCCTCATGGCCCACGCGTTCAACGACTGGAACGTCATGCCCGAGCACAGCTACCGTGTCACCGAGGCTCTCAAGGAGCGGGGCGTGCCGGTCCAGATCTACTATCACCAGGGCGGCCACGGCGGGCCACCGCCTCTCGAGCTCATGAACCGGTGGTTCACCCGGTACCTGTATGACGTCGACAATGGCGTGGAGAACGATCCCAAGGCGTGGATCGTCCGTGAGGACGCCGAGGGTAACACGCCCACGCCGTATCCGGATTACCCGCACCCGGAGGCCGAGGCGGTGAGGCTGTACCCTCAGGGTGGGGGCAACGGCGTGGGGCTTCTCGCTCTCACCGAGGCCCGTGATATCGGAACGGAGTCCCTCACTGACGACGTTTCCCTCGATGGAGGGTCGCTGGCGTCGGCCCCCTCTTCACAGCGCCGGCTCCTCTACGCTACACCGGCGTTGACCGAGGACGTCCACCTGTCCGGCGTGGCGACGGTGAGCATCCGCGTGGCGGCTGACGCGCCGGCGGCCAACCTGTCGGTCTGGCTGGTTTCGCTGCCGTGGGTCGAGGGAGCGCCCATCACCGACAACGTCATCACCCGGGGCTGGGCGGATCCCCAGAATCCGGAGTCTCTGACCGAGAGCGTGCCTCTGGTCCCCGGGGAGTTCCGAGGACTGACCTTCGATCTACAACCCGACGATCAGGTCATTCCGGCGGGGCAGAGGATCGGGCTCATGATCTTCTCGAGCGATCCCGAGTTCACCCTCTGGCCCGAGGCGGGGACCGAGTTGACCATCGATCTGGACGCGACGTCCATTACGCTGCCGGTGGTCGGGGGGGCAGTTGCGCTTGGGCGGTTGATGAGCTGACCTGCTTCGCACCGAAGCCCTTCCGCTCCATCTTGCCCCACGTCTTCCGGCCGATGAGGGAGTTGTAGAGTCCCCGGACCCGCCAGAACGAGTTGATCTGACGGTACCCGAAGTTCTCGAGGATGCCGAGGGAGAACATCTTCAGCACGTCGGAGGTCCGGGTGTAGCGGGCGAACGCGACCTCTTCGATGAGGACCGCCACCGTGGACAGGCTCACGCCCAGGGCGAAGGCGAGGACGAAGAAGCCGATGACGTAGGCTTGGGAGGCCTGGCCGGAGAGGATGGCGATGGAGAAGCCGACGTATCCGACAAGCTCGATGACCGGGCCGAGTCCCTCCAGGAAGAGGAATACGGGGAACGCGACAAGACCCGTGGGTCCGTAGCGTGGGTTGAAGAGCATCTGACGGTGGCGCAGCAAACTCTCGATGAGCCCCCGCTGCCACCGATCCCGCTGACGACCCAGCACCCGGTACGACTCGGGGGCCTCGGTCCATGCCACCGAGTCGGGCACGAACTGGATGGCGCATGGTCGGCCTCGGTCGGTAAAGAGGCGCTTCATCCTCACCACGAGCTCCATGTCTTCACCGACGGTTTCGCCCGTGGTTCGCTTGCTTCCGTAGCCGCCGGCGTCGACCACCGCTCCGCGACTGAACAGTCCGAAGGCGCCAGAGATGACGAGGCTGGCGTTGAAGGCCGCCCAGCCCACTCGACCGACGAGGAAGGCCCGCAGGTACTCCACCGTCTGGATCGCAGCCAGGAAGTTCTTCGGGAGCCGGGCGTCCGTGACGATTCCGGATTGGACCGTGCAGTCGTTCACGACCCGGATCTTGCCCCCTACGGCGACGGTGTCGGCGTCCTCGAGGAAGGGCCGGACGATGCGGGTCAAGGCATCGCGCTCGAGGAGTGTGTCCGCGTCGACGGCGCACATGAGGGGGGTGTTGCAGTAGTTGAGTCCTGCGTTCAACGCGTCGGCCTTGCCCCCATTCTCCTTGTCGATGACCCAGAGGTTGGGGTGCGGTCGGCTCTGGTAGACGCCGCGCACAGCTGCGGTATCCAGATCGGCTGTCGCGATGCGGGCCCTGGGCGCCAGGGCGAACGCGCTCTGCAGGACCCCCATCGTCTCGTCTTGGGATCCGTCGTTCACCACGATGATCTCGTGACGCGGGTAGTCCAATGTGAGGAGGGACCTGACCGATTCGACACAGGTGAGCGCTTCATTGTAGGCCGGCGCCAAGACAGTGATCGGCGGCGCGGCCTGGGCTCGCGACGGGTCGAGAAGGTTGAAGGCGCGAAGGCGTGCGCGGTAGCGCCAAATGACGTGGAGCGCTTTGGCGCTCGTGATCATGTAGACGAGGTTGATGGCGACGAAATAGACCAGGACGAGCCCGTTTACGGCGGCCAGGACGACAAGGCCGAAGGTCACCAAGACCGGACCTCGGAGATGACCTGAAGTCCCAGGGCCGCCCTCGAATGGTCCGAACCGGCGAGTAGTTCGAGCCGGTCCGCTCCGCCTGCTTCCTTGAGGGCCCGGGCCGCTGCGATGGCGACCCACGGGGATGGGTCGTCTGTCGCCGCCGCGTAGAGGGTGTCGAGGTCATCCTCGGAACCGAGGCTCCCCAAGGCTCGAACTGCATGCAGGCGGGTGGGCAGAGCATGATCTTCGACCGCGAGGCGGATCGCGTCTACATGCTCTCCGCGACCGACACTGGCGAGGAGGCGGAGGGTGGCGGCGCGAAGCTCCACCTCTGCCTGTGTAGTCAGGACTTCGTGGGCGAGGTCCGCGGAGGCCGCGTCATCGAGTTGGGCAAGCGCGTCGGCGGCGACGGCGCGGACCCTGGGTACTGCCTGATCATCGGCGAGCGTCCACCGAAACGCCGGGGCGGCCGCGGCGCCCATGGAACTCAGCATGGCCACCAGGAAGTCCAGCCTCCAGTGAGCAAAGCGCTCCATCCTGGCCAGGACCGCGTCGGCATACGTCCCGTCTTCCGCAGCGGCGAGGGTGGACGCAGCGACCATGGCGACGTCCGGAGAAGGGTCGTCCAGCGCGGAGATCACCTGCTCGGCGTAGCCGGGCAGCCCTAGTTCACCCAGGGTCTGCACCGCTCGAGCGCGGCGGCCTGCAACGCGGTGGTCCAGGTACGGTAGGATCTTGGCGAGGTGGGGTTCGGCGAGGCTGCGTACCACCTCGTGCTCCTCTCCGTCGAGGCGCCGGGCATACTCGAGGAGGAAGTTCAGGAACTCGACTCGGTTGCCATCATCGATGGAGGCTCGAAGCGCGTCGAGACTTCCGTCGCCATAAAGAACTTCGCGGAGCTCGAACTGCCAACGGGCCGTCCGGTCCTGAACCCTCCGTCCGACCGCGAGCTTGCGCGCGCGGAAGCTCAGCGTCCAGGTAGCCATGACCACAGAGAACGCGAGGAAAACCGCCCCGGTGAGGAGGATGAGAAGCAAGAGCGCTTCGCCGGGGGAGAGAAAGCGGGCGGCGACGTCCGTGGCCTGGAGGGGGGTGGTCGCATCAACCACGTGCAGGACCTTGCTCGAAGTCCACCACCAGCCGGGACACTCTCGCAACCAGCTCCTTGACCGAGAATGGCTTCGCGACGGCGTCGTTGGCTCCGAGGTCGAAGGCGCGCCGCGCATCGTGGGCTCCTCCGAATGTCAGAACCACGACCGGTACGCCGGCAAACGACGGCTGCGACTTGAGCTGCCGGAGAATCTCGAAGCCGTCCGCGCCGGGGAGCATGACATCCAGAATTACCGCGGACGCCGTGATCTCGGCCATGCTGCGAAGGGCTACGGCGCCGTCGGAGAAGTGGGTGACGTCGAAGCCCTCTCTACCAAGACGATGCCGGATCAGGTCCGCCAGGATGTCGTCGTCTTCCACGAGCAGCACGTGGCGGGGGCCGTCGGCTGTCGCCTCGTCCGACGCGACGATCCGTCCATCCCGTTGTCGTTCGGCCACATTGAGCCTCCTCGTGGCCCGGGCGATGGCGTCGTCGATGCCCTCGCTCCCGACGACGGTAGCGACGCCAGCGTGCCATTCAGGAGTGAGGGTTGAGCCGTCGGGCAGGACGACGGGTCGCGCGTCGGTGGCGGCGCGCAGCTTCCCCAAGGCTGTCGCGGCGCCCGCCTCACCGGTGTGTGAGAAGAAGATGGCGAACTTGCCTCCGCCCCATCGGGCTGCGTGGTCCGACTCCCGAAACGACGACCGGATGGTCTGGGCGATGGAACGGACCACATCATCGCCCACGTCGCTCCCGTGTACGTCGTTGATCGCAGCGAGACGGTCGGTGTCGAGGATCGCCAATGAGAGCTCCAGGTCCGCCCGCTTCGCGGCCGCGGCCACCTGCTTCAGTTCGGTGAGAAAGACGGTACGGTTCGACAAGCCTGTAAGCGGATCCTGTCGACCTGCCTGACGTGATTCGGCGGACCGCTCCAGCATCATGGCCACTGCGGACGCCAACACGGGGCCGTCGGCGGGCTTGGTGAAGAACGCGTCCGCCCCGAGCGACATCACCTCGGTCCTTGTCTGGAGGTCGGTTCTGCCGGTGAGGAGAATGACGGGGATGGCCCGCGTGCGGGGACGCCGACCCAGGCGCCCCAGCAAGTCGCGACCGTCCTCTCCCGGCAGACCGAGGTCGAGGAGGATCAGGTCGATATCCTGCTGGTCGAGGAGCTGCTGCGCCTCCTCCGCGCTTTGAGCCCAGAGAACTTCACGGTTGGGCCCGCTCACGATGGACCGGGTGAGGGCCGCCTCGACGCGACTGTCCTCGACCACGAGAATCCGGGCGACCCTCGGGTCGTCGATGGCGATTTCCTGACTGATGGCTCCGATGAGTCGATCGGTCGCCTCGGCGAGGAGAGCGTCCGACTCGCCTCGTGTCGCGGTTGCTGTGCGGGCGATCTCGGGGAAGCGCTCCGCGACCGCCGGTCGTGTGAGCGAGTCGGCCAGACGTCGGACGGACTCAGCGGCCTGGCGTCGGCCCTCGGCAAGACCACTCCGCGCCGTCCTCAGCGCGACGACCCGTGCGCTCAGACCCTGCCGGTACCAGGAGACCATTTCGTCGTCGAGCCGTCCGGCGGGTACGAGGGGGCCGCCGGGTGTGCGGTGGATGGCTGGTTCGGACGCCGCGGGAGAAAGGCTGGACTTCTCGGGCCCCATCCGGCCCGGGGGCCTCGAGTCGGAAGGTTGCGCCTCCGTCGGCGGGCTCACCCTCCCCTGATCACTCCCGAGGAGGTCCTGCAGCAGACCGTCCACCTCGTCGGGGAGGTCGTCGGCGACCGCGTAAAAACGGCGACGACCGTCCTTGCGCACAGCGACGAGGCCGGCGTCGCGGAGCTTACCGAGATGCTGCGAGACGGCAGGCACGCTCACCGGCAACTCGGCGGCGATGGCGCCAACGGTGCGCTCCTCAGCCCATATCAGCCGAAGGATCTGGAGCCGACGCGGAGCGACGGCCGTCTGAAGAGGATCCCTCGATCGGGGGCGTGCGGAGGCCATCCAGAATGTTTAAGCACTCGCTTAATATCCTGCAATGGCGGTCTTATTCCGGCGTTTACGCCGAGGGCAGGCTCTCCACCAGGGCCACCATCTGCTCGAGGTGTTCCGGGGTGGGCATGGCGCCCTGGGCGGCGCCCAGATTGTCCACCATGTGCTCGGGATCGCCGGTGCCGGGTGCGGCGACCGTCACCGCGGGGTGCGCGACGACGTACTTGAGCATGAATTGCGCCCACGTGCTGGCGTCGAACTCCGAAGCCCACTCGGGTAGCTCCCGGTCGCCGATGCGCTGCCACATGCGGCTACGACCGAAGGGCAGGTACACGATGACGGCGATTCCTTCTTCCTGGGCCAGAGGGAGGATCTCTTCTTCGGCGACTCGGTTGTCGACGGCGTAGTCGATGCCTATGAAGTCCAGAGGGTAGTCCCGCATGACCTGAGCGAGCTCGCCGTACTGGCTCTCGCTCGTCGTCGTGATGCCGATGTACCGGATTCGGCCGGCGTCCTTGTACTCCTGGAGGACACCGAGCTGGGTCGGCGGGTCGCCCATGTTGTGGACCTGGTTCAGGTCGATGACGTCCAGGCTCATCCGCTCGAAGGAGCGCTCGATCTGCTCGCGAACCGCGGCGGGATCCACGGACCCTCCTCCCCGGCCCGCCACGTTGACCTTCGTTGCCCAGAAGATCTGGTCCTGGAAGCCGTCCTCGGCGGCCCAGTCTCCAGAAAGGTCCTCAGACGCCCCACCGCCATAGCCGGCGGCGGAGTCGAACAGGCGCCCTGCAGGCGGCGCATCGTCTGCGAGGGCGTGCAGTACCGCCCGGTGATCGCGCAGCTCCTCTGGCGTCGAGTTGGTGGAGATCCAGCGACCGCCGAGCCCGATGACGGGAATCTGCTCGCCCGTCGAGGGAATGGCCTTGAGGATCTCGCTGCTTGCCGACCGCGCCAGCTCGCCGGCTCCGGACGCACTCGTCGCGCCACCAACGGATGCGGCAGCCTCGGCCATCTCGGCGGCCTCTCCGGTGCAGTTCAACGACAGCGCCGCGCCGGCGCCTGCGCTGATGCGAAGCCATTCACGTCGGGTCAGCATCGATTTCCTCGGGCAGTGTGGAAGAGATCTGGGGCGAGGCCCCGTCGTGCGGAACCTCACCGACGAACATAGGAACCTTCCTAAAGACTGACGAGCCCGCGAAATCGTTAGAAGTGACTCCGCGGGCTCGTGCTCGGACCTGCGCCGTCCGAGGTGGTGGTCGCTCAGCGCAGCCCAGCCTCCATTCCGAGGATCTCCATGGAGCGAGCCCGGTCGACCAGGCCCAGGAAGTCCGCTCGGTATCCCATGGGATCCTCACCCACGGCGCCTCTGGCCAGCTCGGCGACATCGTCGAGGGTGAAGTCGGCGCAGTGCTCCGAGTCGCGAAGGAGCATGCCCCAGGCCGCGACGGCGGCGGCGAAGCGGAAGTCGTCGGACGTATCCAAGACGGTGTCTCCGATTTTACGCGTCACGAGTTGGCTTGTGTCTCCGTCGGGCTGCTTGTAGCGCAGCTTCACGAAGAGCATCTCCTCGTTGTCCAGCACTTCCGGTTCGTCGTCCCTCTGATACCGGAGCGGGTCGACGTCCCGGATTACCGCCGAGCTCTCGACCCCGACGGGAACGACCTCGTACAGCGCCGTCACCGAGTGGCCGGCGCCGAGCTCGCCGGCGTCCTTCGTGTCGTCGTTGAAGTCCTCGGCGGCCAGAAGGCGGTTCTCGTAACCGATGAGGCGGTACGCCGCCACCCGAGCCGGGTTGAACTCGACCTGGATCTTTACGTCCTTCGCGATGGTCACCAGCGTTCCGCCCATCTCGTCGACGAGGACCTTCTTCGCCTCCAACTCGCTGTCGATGTAGGAGAAGTTGCCGTTCCCGTGGTCGGCGATCTGCTCCATCTTCGCGTCCTGCAGGTTACCGGTCCCGAAGCCCAGGACCGTCAGGAAGGTGCCTTGCTCCCGTTTCTCCTCGATGAGACGGATCATCTCGGCGTCGCTGGACGCGCCGACGTTGAAGTCGCCGTCGGTGGCCAGGATGACGCGGTTGTTTCCATCCTCTATGTGGTTCTCGAGGGCGACTCGGTAGGCCAGCCGGATACCGGCTCCACCCGCTGTGGAACCTCCTGCGGTGAGTCGGCCGAGGGCCTCTCGGATCTTCTCGCGTTCGCTTGCTGGCGTGGACGGCAGCACCATACCGGCGGCGCCGGCGTAGACGACGATTGCGACGCGGTCGTCTTCCCTGAGCTCGTCGACGAGCATGGAAAGAGCCTTCTTCAGCAGGGGCAGCTTGTCGGGCGAGTTCATCGACCCCGAGACGTCGAGAAGGAAGACGAGGTTGTTCGCAGGTGCTTCGGCCATGTCGATCTCCTCGCCCTTCACGCCCACGCGCACCAGGTGGTGCTGCGGCTGCCACGGTGCCGGCGCCACTTCGGCCGTCACCGTGAAGGGGTCCTCGCCGGTCGG
Source organism: Gemmatimonadota bacterium (assembly GCA_013002885.1). Taxonomy (GTDB): domain Bacteria; phylum Gemmatimonadota; class Gemmatimonadetes; order Longimicrobiales; family Gaopeijiaceae; genus UBA2589. The sequence continues at coordinate 16,287 of JABDLS010000124.1, forward strand.
TGGCGGATCGTCGTAGGGGAAGTAGTTGATGAGCTCTTCGATGCGCACGGCGTCGATGGGCGGGCGCATCCCGTCTTCGATGAACCGACGGATGTTGGCGTACGAGGCCCGGTCGACGTCGATGGAGAAGGTGGAGAGTGGGTTGCTGGCCACGGACTGGAATTCGTTCTCGGCGATGTGTGCGTACGCCTCGCGGTCCGCTTCGTACTCGCTGAAGGCTATGGCGGCGCCGGCCCTGGTCATGATCGCCGCCTGCGCCGGCAGGGGAGCGGAAGCTTGATCCGCGGCGTTCCGGACCTTGTTGCCGATCTCACGGCGGCGTGCCTCACCGGGTCGGCCGGTCACCACCATCTCTTCAAGGGAGAGAGGCTGGGGTGCCACGCTGAAGTCGAGGACATTGTCCGTGGCCCCCAGGGTCATCGTGCTCCGCGTCGTCACGAAGCCCACGCTGGCCACTTCGACAGTGACCTCCCGTCCGCCCCACGAGTCGTCCAGAATGATCAGATACCGCCCAAAGGCGTTGGTGAGGGCCCCGAGCGACGTGCCCGGGATGAAGACCTGGGCCCCCTGGACCGGCTGACCCGACCCGGCGTCGACGACCCTACCGGTGAGTTGGATCTCGAGGTCGCGGATCGGGACTCTCGGGACCTCAGCGATGGCTGGGGATGGCGCTGTCGCAGCAATCTCGTGGAGCACCGCATCGATGAACGGGGCGTCGGCGGTGGGGCTCGTGAGCACCGCGGTGGCGGCGATCAGGGCGAGGGCTCGAATGAGCATGGGAACCTCCTCGTGTTGCGCGAAACATCCGGCGAGGGCTTACTTGCCCCTCTCTGGTATCTACGACGCATCCGGACCCGGACCTTACACAGCCGGTCCTCTCCCACCTCTCCCGAACCGACAACAAGAAGCCGCCCATCGTGACCCCAGAGCGCTCCCCGGATTTCTCCCGCCGGGTCCTGGAAGACGTCTACAAGTACCGACGTAAGCACCCCGCCGTGGTGTGGGCCCTGTGGCTCGTCACGGGGCTTTTCGGCGGCCATCGGCTCTATCTCGGGAAGACGGTGACCGGTCTACTGATGCTGGCGACCGGGGGGTTGGGTGGCGTCTGGTGGGTCTTCGATGCCTTCCGTATCCGGAAGATGGTGGACGAGTTCAATGCCGCGCAGGCCGATCGGGAGGAGAAGAACCTCCCACCCATCGAGATGGACTTCATGCCGGCCATGCCCACCGATGAGGAGCTCTCGGGACGTCCCGCCTGGGCCGAGTTGCGCAGTGGCCGCGCGCGACTCATCGGAGACGGCATCGTTCTCCTCATCGCCGGGGCGGCTCTCGGCACGGTGACGGCGTCTCGAGGAGATCCAGAGGCGCTCTTTGCCGTGCTCGCGCTCATCGCCATCACCGTGCTGGGCGCGCGATGGGATCCCACGCTGCCTCTACTTGGCGAGCTCGACCGTTGGAGCCACCGCCTGCGGCTGTACTACCGCTTCAACGATCCGGGCGGGCCCCTGTCGTTGATGTTTCGTCCGCTGGTGGGGCCTCTCACGGCTTGGGTGCGCAAGAAGGCGCGGGCGGAGGTGAGGCTCTACCTCCAGCTCGGCGCGGTCTTCACCATTGGCTTCACCATATTGGACATCATTCAGGCCGCGGGTGGTAGCGGCCTCGGCAACATCGATGGCGGCGCGCTGGCCGGTGACCTCTTCTTCACCTTCTTCAGCGTCTACGCATTCGCCACGCCCATCGGGGCGGTGCTCACCACCCACCTGCTTCTCGAACGCAGGGACGAGGTCGTCTGGGCGCTGAGTGGATGGACCATCGTCGCCATCGGCATGGGTTTTCTCTAGGCGCTAATCGCTCCGCAGCGTTTCCACCGGGTCGGTTTGCCCGGCGCGTATCATGGGTACCGCGAGGGAGGCGACAGCGACCAGGGTGAAGAAGGCGGGCACGAGGAGGAAGGTCACCGTGTCCCGTGGCGGGATGGCGTAGAGGAGGGACTGCAGCGTTCCCGATGCTCCTGCCGCAGCGATGAGTCCGGCGGCGATTCCCACCGCCACCGGCACCAGGCCGGAGAGAAGCGTCTCCCGCGCCACCCCGCCGCTGTCGGCCCCCAGTGCCATGCGGATCCCCATCTCCCTTCGACGCACGGCGACGTTGTGCGCGCTAACACCGTAGATGCCGATGGCCCCGAGGGTGAGCGCCAGGACCCCGAAGAGACCGAGGAGCTGCGTCACGAGGCGAGTGGTCCCCATGGACCTCCGGACGATGTCGCGCACGTGCCCACTCCTCGACAGGAGCACATCCTCGTCCACCCGCCCGACCGCCTCGTAGAGGGCCGCCAGCGCCGCGTCGTCGTCTCCCGATGACCGGGCCACCATGTAGAGCCGGGTGATGGGCTGCTGGCCGAGGGGCCGATACACCTCGGGGTAGACCTCCGTGCGGAGGTCGCTCTGTCGAACATCGTCCACTACGCCGACGACGCGGACCGTGTTCTGACCGTCGCCACCCATCACGAGCATGCGACCCACGGGGTCCGGTGACGAGAAGGCGTGCCTCGCCAATGTCCGGTTGATGACGGCGACGGGCTCTGCGTCGGCCCCGTCGCCGTCGTCGAGGTAACGGCCTGTCGCCAGGTCGATTCCCATGGCCTCGAAGTACCCGGGGGTGACGATCCGTAGGGCGGTGCTCGGCAGGTTGCCGTCGGGTGCGACGTCCGTTTCGGGGTGGAACGAGACCCAGGCTCCTCCGGGTGTCATGGGCAGGAAGAGGATGCCGCCGGCGGACTCGATCTCCGGAGAGGACACGGCAGCCCGCCGGATCTCGTCGTACAGCAGCGTCACGCTCTCACCCTCGTATCGACCGCTAGGAGGGGTGAGGCGCACGGCCACAGCGCCGTCCGGTCTGAAGCCCGGATCGACGGACGACAGGGCGACGAACGATCGGGTCATGAGGCCGGCTCCGACGACGAGGAGAACCGAGAGGGCGACCTGGAGCCCCACGAGCGCGGTGCTCAGGCGACCCGCCGACCGACGACCCGCGCCACGAAGAAGCTGTGCGCTGTCTCCACCTCGGGCGGTCCTCCAGCCTGGGAGGACACCGCCGGCCAGCACCGCGAGGAGCGTTGCCACCATGGTAAACGCGACGGCGATGCCTCCGACGTCCCACTGATCGGCCCGGGGCAGCGTGGCCGGCAGGCGCGACGAAGCCCACGATCGGAGAGACGTTGCGAACACCAATCCCACCACCGCCGCACTCCCGGCCAGGATCAGCATCTCGAAGGTGAGTTGCCGGAGGATACGGCCTCGGCCTGCCCCCAGGGAGGCTCGGATTGCCACCTCCCCGCGCCGAACGCTGCCCTGGGCCAGGAGGAGGGTAGCCACGTTGGCGCACGCCAGGAGAAGCACGAAGACGACGGCCGAGAGGAGTACCAAGAGGGGGGTGCGTACGTCGCCGAGGAGGTGACCACGGAGGGGCACCACCCGCACGGCCGCCAGATCTTCTTCGGACACCGTGGCCCCACCCTCGATCCAGGCGGCCTCGAGCGCTCGCCGGATCTCGACTTCCACGGAGGCGGCGCTGGCCCCTGGCCTCAGGAGGGCGTTGAGCGCCAAGGGGTACCCGGCGCTCGCGGCGTCGAGTGGGAGGGGGGCCCACGCTTCCCAGTCGGGCTCCATGGGGACGTGCTCGGGACCCGTAACGCCGACGAGCGTGCGGGTTCGTCCGCCGATCTCCAAACGCTGGCCTACCGCGGACGGATCGGCTCCGAAGACGCGCGTCCACACCGCGTGGGAGATGATGACCGCGTCCGTCGGCTGGGTCAGGGCATCACCTCGGTTGAAGTCGCGGCCCAGGAGCGGACGGGTGCCCAGCGCGGTGAAGTGGCCGTGGCGCACGACGGCCCCCCGGAGTTCCTCTGCAGGATTCGTGGCCGTGAGTGTGAACAGCGTTCGTCCCCAGGGCAGGACCTCCTCCACCGACGGTGACTCCTCCTGCACGCGCTGGGCGCCGGCCAGGTCGATGTAGAAGAGCTCGTCGGGGTAGATGCGGACCAGTCGATCCTGGTGGGAGAAGGGGAGCGGCCTCATGACCACCGACCAGGTCAGGGAGAAGACCGAAGTGTTGATACCCAGGGCGATGGCGAGGGTGACGACGACGAGCAGGGCGGGTCCCGGACGGCGACGGACCATCCGGGCCGCCGAGGCAACGTCGACGAAGAGCTCGCCGAGGAGGCTCTCGCTCAGGCTCGTGCGCCGGCGTCTCCAGAGGTGGGGCGCACTCCGGACGACCTGGCTCGCGTACCACGCACCGGCGCGAAGAGCCCCCTTCTCGCCGAGACGATAGGCCAGGTACTCCTCGTCGAGATCTGCGCGGGCCTCACCGGTCGGGTCGAGGAGGTCGAGGATCCATCCCACCATGCGAGGAGGGCGGGGGGCGGCGCTCATCGGCCACTCCCTCCATCCAGCAACGCGTCGGGGTCCAGTCCCTCCCACATGCTGCGGTGAAGGTCGAGTGACGTACGCAGTGCATCGGCCCCTGCGGGCTCGATGCGGAAGAACCGCTGCGCCCGACCGCGTCGGTCGGAGCCTTCCCGGAGTTCGGAAGAGACCAGGCCCTTCTTCTCCAGACGGTCCAACGTCGAATAGACCGCGCCGATGGAGACATCCCGCCCGGTTCGGTCTTCGATCTCGCGTCGGACGCGCATTCCGTAGGCGTCACCGCGGTCGCGGGCCACCGCGAGCAGAACCTGTTCTTCGAAGGAGCCCAGCAATCCGTCCGATCCCATCCCCGCCTCCTCTCTACATTGTAGAAACTACGACAATGTAGAAACCAATTGCGGCCGCGACAAGGTGCCCGGCTGGTGGGCCATTCCGAGACGAGGAGACGGCCGACGAGGACAGGGCCGGGTCAATGCTCGGCTGAGCATTGCCCGTGCAACGGTTCGGCCGTATCTGTAGTCTGACAGTTAGTCAGTTGACAGAGAGTACTCGGCCGCAGCCCGGCCGGAGGGATCGGCTCCATGGACGTACAAGACCACCTCCCATTGGCACCTCGAGATCTCCTCATCCTGGCGGTGTTGGCCGAGGGTCCGGCGCACGGGTACGGCCTTATCAAGGAGGTGGAGGAGCGCTCCGAGTCGGGGGTCCACCTGGACCCGGCGAACCTTTATCGGGTGCTGCGCCGCATGCGTGAGCTGGGATGGATCGAGGAAGCCGAAGGGGGCGAGAGCCGCAGGCGCGTTCATCGCATCACCGAGCGCGGCGTCGCCATCGTGACGGCCGAGCTCGCTCGCCTCGAGCGGCTCCTGAGTCAGGCGCGTCCCGCGCTGGCGAACGGCGCGTCGTGAGAACAATGCCCCGGGGTCGAGCGACGTGAGGGCCTTCCCATGAACCCTCGCCCGCACCCGCTGGAGTTGGCCTTTCAGCTGGCGCTTCGCGCCCTGCCGCCGGGACCGCTCCGGTCCGAAGATGCACCGGAGATGCTCCTTACCCTCCGGGATCAGATGGAGGCGGAGTTCTCGGCGTGGGGTCGCGTACGCGTCGCTTGGCGAGCACTGCGGCGGACGCCAGCGGTGGTCGTCTCCGAGTGGCTGGATTGGTTGGGAATCACTGGGCCCAGCAGGGGCCCGTCTACGAAACGAGAAGGGGATGGGATGATGAGCACCTGGTTGAGAAATCTCGGATTCGCGGGTCGGTCACTGAGGAAATCGCCCACGTTCTCTGTGGCGACCGTCTTTCTCGTGGCGCTCGGTGTGGGCACGGTGGTGACCGCGTTTACGGTGGTCGACCACGTGCTCCTTCGGCCTCTCCCATACCCGGCGGCGGACCGGCTGGCGTACCTGACGAACGGTTCGCACAACGGCGCGACCCTAGACCGCCTCGGGAGCGTCGATGCCTTCGAGATGTGGACCGTGACCTCCACCTCCAGCGTCAATCTGACCCGGGTGGACGGAGACCCTCTCCGTCTCTCACGCACGGAGACGACGCCCGAGTTCTTCACCATGTTCGGTGCCCGGCCCCACCTTGGGCGCCTGCTGGTGGACGGAGACCTCAACGACACGGGCATCGTCGTCGTCACGTATCCGTTCTGGCGAGACGTCCTGGGAGCCGATCCGGACGTGGTGGGGACCGCCATACTCATCGACGACGAACCCATCGAAATCGTGGGAGTTCTGGCCGAGGACTTCGTTCAGCCCGCGCACCTGGGCGAACCGGACTTCTATCGGCCCATGGATTGGACCAATGAGGCCCTTCGGAGCCCCGGCTACCACGCGCACAGCGTCACGGCGCGCCTGAATCCCGACGTCACTCTCGAGCAGGCCAACGAGCAGATCGGCCGCGTCGAGGTCGATGTCGCTGCCGCCTTCCCCGAATACTACGACGAAGGGCCTCAGGACTGGCCCCTGGAGTCGTTCCATTCCATTACGGTCCAGGACGTGCGGAGCGGCCTCTTTCTACTCCTCGGGGCGGTGGGTCTCCTGCTCCTGGTGGCGTGCGCGAACGTGGCCCATCTCTTCATGGCCCGTGGCCTTTCCCGGGCGCGGGAGATGTCCATTCGACGCGCCATGGGTGCCCGCACGTGGAATCTCCTCGGCCAGCTGTCGGCCGAGAGTATCGTTGTGGGGCTGCTCGGCGGGGCCGGCGGACTCCTCCTGGCGCAGGGCGCCCTCGCCTTCTTCCGGCGCTGGACCGTGGATCTCCCTAGAGGTGCATCCGTCACGATGGACCTCCGTGTGTTCGCGGTGGCCATCGGCCTCGCAACGCTGACGGCGCTTCTGTTCGGGCTCGTCCCGGCCCTGCGTACGGTGGGCCAGGATCTACACACCGGACTCCGGACCGGCGGCCGCGGCATGAGCGGCGGACGAAGCGTGCAGGCGTTCCGGAGCGGTCTCGTCATCTTCGAGGTCGCCATCTCGTTGGTGCTCGTGGCCTCCGCAGGGCTCCTCATGAGGAGCTTCGCGTCGGTGACGGCCATCGATCCCGGAGTGGAGAGCGAGGGCGTCTGGGTGGTGCCGCTGAACGTGGCGAACATCGATTCACCCGAGCAGCACCTGGAGCGGATGGAGCCTGTCCGGCGGGCTCTGGCAACGATCCCTGGCTTGCGGTCGGCCACGTACTCCATCGAAGCCCCGTTCCAGCACGTGGGTGGGAGCAGGTGCTGCTGGGGCAACCGGGCGACGCCGCCCGGTGAGACCGAGGACAACGCGGTGCGACTCCATATGCACCCCGTAGCGCCGGACTACTTCGAAACTTTCGGCACGGAGCTCATTGCCGGCGAGCTATGGTCGGCGGGCATGGCCACGGGCCAGCCCGTCCCCGCGGTCGTCTCCGAGCCTCTTGCCGTACGCTTCTGGGGCTCGGCCGAAGGTGCCATCGGTCGCGAACTCTCGAACGGCGGCGGGTCGATCGTCGTCGGCGTCGTGGAGCAAACGCGTCATTACGGCCTCGACCAGGAGCATGATTACGCCCTGTACCTGCCCATGGAAGCCATGCCGTTCCCCATTCCCATTGCGACGTTCGGACTGCGGGTGGCGGATGCGGGCCCGGGCTTTGCCCGCCAGGTCCGGGAGGCGATCTGGGCCGAAGAGCCGACCCTTCCCGTTCCGCAAGTGGTGCCCATGGAGGAGTGGATCTCTGAGTCGTCCGCCACACGCCGTTTCGGCTCGTTGCTCTTCGGAGCCTTTGGTGTGGTGGCGCTTCTCCTCGCCGCGGCCGGCCTC
>JABDLS010000146.1 GCA_013002885.1 Gemmatimonadota bacterium
TTCCTCTCCGTCCAGATTCGCGTTCCCGTTGAGGCGGAAGACCCAGAGATTCCAGGGGTCGTCTACCTCGGCCTGGGACACCACACGACGGCCGCCCACGGAGCTCTCCGGGTCCGGGCCCCTCAGCGCCACCAGGTCCCGGTAGCCCGCAACCGTCGCGAATCGGGCAATGCCAAGGCCGAGCACGTGCGTCACCCCGTCGAGGCGTTCCCGATCGGTGTCGGTGGGCAGCGACTGCCAGAGGATCTGATCCTCGTACGCGAGGAGTTCCTCGCGTCCCAGGAAGTCGAGGCGGTACTCCCGTCCGCCAACCCCGGTGCTCGTGCTCGTCATGATGACGTGCACGTCCGAGACCTCCTGGTCGTTGACCCAGTTCACCCACCCGATCTCGGTGCGGTAGTACTGGGAGTTGCAGTCCCGGCCCTCGCAGTCGAAGAAGACGTTGGGGCGACCGCTTTCCAACTGGGCCGCGGAAGGCGCGGCGCCGACGAGGAACGACCCGGCGGTGAGAAGGACGCCGAGAAGGAGAGGGGCGGGCGCGCAGCCTGCGCAAGCCGCCAGGGCACGTAAGATTCTCGCGGTGGATCCGGATCTATATGGCAAGGGTGGAGGTCCCGACATCTTGAGATGGCTTTGGCTGTGGCTCAATGGAGACACGGCCATGCAGCGGTTGGTTGAGAAGCCGGCACCGCGGCTTCGTCCAGGGTCAATTCGCCGGAGCCGCCACCAGCATCGGGGGCCGCCGACCCTGGGTCACATGCTCCAGGGCGTACGCATAGGAAAGAAGCTCGGCCTCGGACCACATGTCCCCGATGAGGGCTAGCACGAAGGGCGTCCCGTCGTCGTAATAGTCGTACGGAATGGTGACCGTGGGCACGCCGAGGTCGTTGATGATGTTGCTGGGAAGCTCCGCCCAATTGTTGGGCGTGTACTCGGGCCGTTCGGGGTCCTCTACGACCGGGCGATTGGGTTCGCCCGCCTGTGGGAAGAAGAGACCGTCGAGCTCATTCTCGTCGAGCACGCTGCGGAAGAGCATGCGCACGCGGTATCTCCACGCCTGGTAGGCGTCGCCTGCTTCCGTGGCGCTGGGGCGGGCTGGCGGCGGGCCCTCTTCGTCGCCTCTGCGCCCACGGCTGTACTCCCGGCCGCTTAGCGCCTCCCACTCCTCGATGGAGTCGAAGGGTGCATCGGGACCGAGTCCCCTCATGTAGAGGAGCATGTCGTAAGCACCCTGAGTGCTCACACCCTGGCGCTCTCCGTAGGCTTCCTTGAATCCGCTTCCGGCGAAGGGATCCTCCACCACCTCGGCGCCCAGCCCCTTCAACGTTTCGACGGCCCGTCGGTAGTGCTCTTCGGTAGCAGAATCCAAGGGTAGGAAATCGTCGCGCCAGCCCGTCCCCACCAGACCGAAGCGCTTCCCCGAAAGCGCCCCGGCGTCCAACGCGGCCACGTATCCTTCTTCCGGCAGATTCCCCACCGCAGCGAAGGTCGCCAGGTCCTCCTCGGTGGGGCCGGCCAGGACGTCCAGCGCCGTTGCCGCGTCCCGAACCGTCCGAGCGATGGGCCCTACCACATCCACGTAGGTGCCGCTCAGCGGAACCACGCCTTCCAGCGGCACGAGGCCATACGTCGGCTTTACTCCCACCAGCCCTTGAGCCGACGAAGGGTTCTGGATGGAGCCACCCGTCTCCGTGCCGAGGCCCAGAACCGCGAAGCTCGCATTGACGGCAGTGGCCGTCCCTCCGCTCGAGCCACCGGGCACCTTGTCGACGTTGTACGGATTCAGGGTCATCCCCGCCACACTGCTCGTCGTGCGCGTTCCGTGACCGGCGAAGTCGGGGAGGTTCGTCTTGCCCAGGACGATGGCGCCAGCCGCCCGGAGTCGGCTCACAACGGCGGCGTCGTCGGAGGGAACCATGTCCACCCCTCCGGCGGCGGTGCTGAAGCCCTCCCAGCCTGCCGTGGTCACGAGCCCTCCGTAGTCGATGTTGTCTTTGATGACCACCGGAACGCCGTGAAGCGGGCCCACCGGCCCCGAACCGGCGTACGCCACGTCCAGTTGCTCGGCGATGGCCAGAGCGTCGGGGTTCATGGAGATGAAGGCGTTGTAGTGTCCTTCATACGTCCGGATCCGATCGAGGAAGGCGTGCGTCAGCTCTACGGCGGTGAAGGCACCGGAGGCGTAGCCACGCCGGACGTCGTCCACCGTCATTTCGACGACGTCGATGTCCTGGGCGGCCAGCGGCACCGCACCGACGACGGCTCCGAGCGAATGCGCGACGCCGAAGGCGAGGCCGACACCGACGCGCAGCCTCGAAGCAACCGACACGTCAGCCAGCCCTCGCCACCAGCCCGGACTGCGGTTCCCTCGCCTCACGAACCACCGGGTCCGTGATCCGAACCCGACCCGAGGTCGCCGGTCCCGCCGTTCGACGCACTCGCCGCCGCGTCGCCTGCGTCCTCGGAAACCGGCGTGGTCCGGATCGTCGGGTACTCGATCCCCAACTGCTCGAGGTACGTGTCGAAACGGTCGGGATCGTAGTAGAACGGACGCATCTGCTCGCGCCAGCGGCCCATGATCTCCTCGTTGAGCCAGATGGCCGGCTCGTCGTACTCGCTGATGAAGGGGATGTACTCCGTCTCCGCCGTCTGGACTTCGTTGAAATACTCCCATGCCGCCTCGACCGTCTCGCCGTCCAGGAAGAGGTCGAGAAGCGTCATGGCCTGGACCTTGGCGCCGGCCACGCCGCCCTTGTGGGCTACCGGTGTCGCCATGGCGATGCCATTGGCCCAGTTGTGCCCAGGGCCACCGCTCATGTTGGAGGGGTAGCCCAACGTGACCGTCGGCATGTTCCAGGAGATGTCTCCGATGTCGTCCGAACCGCCGCCCAGGGAGCGAGAGAGATCCACGGGGCCACTCATCTCCTCGGGCACCTCCGTCTCGAGCCCGGTGACGTCGACACCCATCTCCGCCTGGAACGCCTCGGCGAATCGAACGTCGTCCTCCGACCACTCGGGCATGCCCACTCGCTGGATGTTGGCGAACGTGGCCTCGGCCACCGGCTTGCTGAAGTGCCGACTCCAGGCTGAGCCCACCGTCATGATGGTGTCGACGGTGGTACCGGTCATGAGTGCAGCGCCTTCAGCCATCTTCGCCGCGGCATCGTACTGCTCCTTGGTGAGCTCGTAGTCTCGCTCGCGGAAGTAGAACCAGATTGTCGCCGTCTGGGGCACCACGTTGGGCTGGTCGCCGCCATCCACGATGATGTAGTGTGACCGGGCAGCCGGTCGGAGGTGCTCCCGCTTGTATTCCCACGCCTGGGCCATCAGCATGACCGCGTCCAGAGCGGATCGGCCGCGCCACGGCGATCCGGCCGAGTGCGCCGTCTCACCGGAGAAGCGGTACATCACGGACCAGAGCGCGTTTCCGCCTTGCTGCCCCCAGTTCACGCCGAAGCGGCTGCTCACGTGGGTGAAGAGGTTCACGTCCACCTCGTCGAAGACGCCCTCGCGCACGAAGTAGGCTTTCGAGGCCACCTGCTCTTCGGCGACCCCGGGCCAGATCAGCAGCGAACCGTCGATGTTCTCTCGCTCCATGATCTCCTTCACGGCGATGGCCGCGACGATGTTCACCGCCTGGCCGGAGTTGTGGCCCTCACCATGCCCGGGTGCCATGCGGACGATGGGGTCCCGGTACGCGACACCCGGCTTCTGGTTCGACTGTGGGATTCCGTCGACGTCGGAGCCGAGGGCGATGACCGGCTCACCCGAGCCGTTCGACCAGCGCGCGGTCCACGCCGAAGGCATGCCCGCCACGCCGAGATCGATGTCGAAGCCCTCCTCTTCCAGAAGGCCGGTGAGGTACGCCTGGGTCTCGAACTCCTGCATGCCCAACTCACCGAAGCTGAAGAGCATGTCGATGATCTCCTGCACCATCTCGCCGCGCTCATCGACGAGCTCGAGAGCCTCGTCCTTCAGGTCTTCGAGACGAGGATCGGCCTGAGCTGCGGCAACCGTGGGACTGATGACGAGAAACGCCGTAGCGGCGGCGATCCGGAGGAAGGTGCGCGACATACTGATCGTTCTCCCGTGAAACGGCTCGGTTGGTCGGGCCGTACCGCGGCCCGGTGAAAGCGGAGCACAATATGCGGGCAATCCGGCGAAGGCGATATGCCCCGTGCAGCTGACACGGTGGCTCCCGTGTGCGTCGACCGCGCGTCGTCACTCCTCATCGTCGCGTTGACCGGTTCCACAGGTCGCTGTACCATGGAGGCAGTTAGATGAGAATGGTTCTCAATCTCGACTGTGAATGCGCTACTCCCTTACAGCCTCATCCCGTCGCTTTTGGGCGGTCATCGCCCTCATGGCGGTGATCCCGGCAGTCGTGCCGGCGTCGCAGGCCCGGGCGCTGGACCGCGGCCAGGACGATCCAAAGAGCGTGGGCGCGGCGATCGAGTCCCCGCGCGTGGACGCCGAGCCCCGTCGCGCAGATGCCTCGCGCGCTAGGGTCGAGCGAATCGCGTGGCTCATGGGCACCCGCACGACGATCACCGTCGAAGCCGCCGACCACCCGACGGCCGTCGCCGCGAGCGAGGCCGCCCTCGCCGCCATGGCCAGGGTCGAGCGGCGGCTCTCCACGTGGCGCGACGACTCGGAGCTCGCCCGACTGAATCGCGTGGCTCCGGGCACCGTCGTCCGGCCCTCGGCGGACGTCGCGGCCCTCCTGGCGGAGATCGCCGAGTGGGCCGACATCACCCAAGGCGCCTTCCACCCGGCGGTCGGTGCCCTGGTCGACGCCTGGGACCTTCGCGACGAGGGCCGCTTCCCCGCCGAAGGCGCGATCCAGACCGCCCTACTCGCCACAGGCCCCCACGGCGTGCACATCGATCCTGCGAGCGGCGCCATCGTGCGCAGGGACGCCGGGGCCTGGCTGGACGCCGGCGCCTTCGGCAAGGGTGCCGCCCTCCGGCAGGCGCGCCAAGCCCTCCGACGGGTGGGCGCCTCTGCCGCACGAATCGATCTCGGTGGTCAGATCCTCCTGCTGGGTCGTCCCTGGTCGCGCATCACCGTGGCTCATCCCACCCATCGCAGCCAGCCCGTCGCCGACCTTCATCTGCGCGACGTCTCCGTGGCAACCAGTGGACAGTCCGAACGGGGCATCGAGGTCGACGGTGAACGCTTCGGCCACCTTCTCGACCCACGAATCGGCCGACCCGCCCCCGCCTGGGGCAGCGTCACCGTCGTCCACCCTGACCCGGTCGCCGCCGACGTCCTGGCGACGGCTCTCTTCGTCCTCGGGCCTGAGGCCGGGCTGCGGCTGGCCACATCCCTCGATGTGGCGGCGTTCTTCCTGGTCGCCGACGGCGATGATCTGTCGCCGCTTTCGTCGCCCGACATGTGCACGTACCTCCCCGCCCGCCCTTCCTGGCAACACACCAAAGAGACATGTACGCCTCTTTTTCCATAGCAGCACGCCTGGCCGCCGTCCTCGTCCTTCTTACCACCGTAGTCCTTTCGTCCTCCGCCCTGACGCCGTCGTCCCTGTCCGCTCAGGCCGCCGACTCTGCGCGCGTCGCCGAACTCGAGCGTCGCCTGGACGCCATCACCCGCGAGCTGGAACGCATGGATCTGGGCGGCGACGTCGTCCGCGCAGACACGGCCATGCAGGGCCTCGGCCCTGCGGCCTCGAAGGTCTATCGCGTAGAACGTGGGGTGTCTCTCGGCGGGTACGGAGAGTTCCTGTACGAGAACTACGCCTCTGAGCGCGAGGATGGCTCGCCAGCGACATCGACCGACCAGTTCGATGCCCTCCGCGCCATCCTGTACGTGGGCTACAAATTCAACGACCGTCTCCTGTTCAACTCGGAGATCGAGGTCGAGCACGCCGATGAGATCTTCCTCGAGTTCGCTTACGTCGACTACCTGATCAACGACGGTTTAGGCGTGCGCGGGGGAATGCTCCTGGCGCCCATGGGCCTCGTCAACGAACTCCATGAGCCGCCCATCTTCCTGGGCTCGGAGCGTCCCCTCACCGAGAATCGGATCATCCCGACGACGTGGCGGGAGAACGGCGTGGGTCTCTTCGGTGGCAACGACGCCGTGTCGTGGAGGGTCTACCTCATGAACTCCCTCGACGGGATGAACTTCTCGGCATCGGGGCTACGCGGCGGCCGCCAGAAAGGCTCCAAAGCCCTGGCCGAGGACTTCGGCCTCGCCGGACGCCTGGACTACACCGGCATGCTGGGTCTTACCGTGGGCGCTTCGGCGTACAGCGGAGAGACGGCCCACAACGCCACCCTCGGCGGGACCGAGGTCGGAGGCCGCGTCACCATCTGGGACCTCCACGCCGACTACCGGGCTCGCGGGTGGGACCTCCGCGGCCTCATCGCTGGAGCTTCGGTGGACGACGTCTCCGCGCTCAACCAGATGATCGGCCTCACCGGAGCAGAGGGGATCGGGACGTCCATGCTCGGCTGGTACGTCCAGGCCGGGTATGACGTCCTCCGGGGCTCGACGCTCGAGGACCAGCTCCTGCCTTACCTCCGCTACGAGAGGGTGGACACGCAGCGCGAGGTCGCCACAGGCTTCGCAGTCGATCCGGCCACCGACGTGACCATCACATCGGTGGGTGCAGCATGGAAGCCGGCCCCGCAGGTGGTGCTCAAGGCCGACTACCAGCTCTGGTCGAACGCCGCCGAAACAGCCACGGACCAGTGGAACGTGAGCCTCGGGTGGCTGTTCTGACCGCGCGGGTGCTCAGGGGCGCGGCGGCGGCTTGGGTGCTGGCCGCGGCCTTCGGAACGCCCCTCGATGCGCAGCTCACCCAGGACCAGGCCCTTCGCCTGGCCTTCGGGTCGGCCGACGTCGAGCGCCGAACCGCCTTCCTCGACGAAGGCCAGCTCGACGCTGCGCGCGAGCTCGCCGGGCCCCGCTCCGAGATCGAGCGGGGCGTCGTGTCATACTACGTGGCGTCCGACGCGGGACGTCCCGTCGGCGTCGCCTACTTCGATGCCCACAGGGTCCGCACCCTCCAGGAAGTTCTCATGATCGTCGTCGACCCCCGGGGTCGCGTCGTGCGGGTGGAGACCGTTTCTTTTCGCGAGCCTCCGGAATACGAGGCCCCGGAGGCCTGGCTCGCCCAGTTCCGCGAGCGGCCGCTCGACGAAGCGCTCTCCCTCCGCGGGGAGATCGCTCCCATGACGGGTGCGACCCTGACGGCCAACGCCGTAACTCAGGCGGTCCGTCGCACGCTGGCACTCCACCAGGTCATCGACCCCGTCGGCGCCCGGCAGGAACCGTCGAACCGGTGACCCGCTTCCAGCGCTGGTTCCTGTATGTGACGACGGCTCTAGCCACGGTCAGCGGCGTCGGGTACTTCTACATGAAGCGCTTCCTGACGCCCCTGGATCCGTGGGCCGTCATCAATCATCCGCTGGAGCCGTGGTTCCTCAAGGCTCACATCCTCACGGCGCCCCTCATGCTCTTCGCCGTGGGGCTCATCACCACCCAGCACATCTGGCGGAGTCTCAAGTCGAGCCTTCCCACAGGACGAAAGACCGGCCTCGCAGCGACCGTCGCCTTCGGTCCGCTAGTGCTGTCCGGATACCTCATCCAGACGGCGGCGACGCCGTTGACCCTCGACGTCCTCGGCTGGACCCACCTGGTCCTCGGCCTCCTCGCCGCCTTCGCCATCTTCGAGCATCGGCGCCTCGTCCGAGGTCGAAAGCGCCGCCCCGGGCGCGATGACCTTCCGGTCATTTCCCTCCCGACGAGGACCAGTCAGGACGTTGGCGACCAGGCCGACGACGAGGTCAGGCCAGCTGCGGCCGCTTCAGGTGCCAGTCGGACCGTTTCTGGAAGGCGTGCGCGACGCTCAGGATCTTATCGTCACCGAACAGATCACCCAGAAGAGTCGTCGTCAGCGGCATCGTCGTAGGAGAGTCGTCGTCGGGGTTACGGACGCCGAAGCCGTACTGCACGATCACCGCCGGATGGCCCGTCTGGTTGGTCAGCCCTACGTGTCCCCGGCCCGACACGAACATGTCGAAGCCGGCCATGGCGTCCCGCATCTCCTTCATGAGGAGGAGGCGCCGCCGCTGACTCTGGACGTAGTCCAGGGCACGGGTGTCACGGCCGCGACGGAACCGACCGCGGCGACGCGCCTCCCTCGGCTCGAGCCCTTCGGGTACGGGCTCCGGCTCCTCGCCGTCCGGCGAAACGTGGAAGTCGAAGGCTGACGACGACTCCACACCGAGTGCGTTGGAACCACCCTCCGGCATCCCTGCCATGGGCTCGAGACGCGCGCCCATGTCCGATAGCTGCTCGAGGAACTCCTCAGGCGCCTCTTCGTCGTGCCCGATACGGAAGGCGGTAAGCTCTGCATCAGCGTCGAAGCGGAAGGGGGCCGTAAGCGACGCCGGATCGCGCTCGCTGGCCCCGCGGATGGCCTCGAAGACGAGGGCGCAATCCAGGATCGTGCGGCACATGGGCCCAGCCTTGTCCATGCTCCACGAGAGGACCATGCCCCCGTAACGCGACACACTGCCGAACGTCGGGCGGAGTGCGCTGAGTCCGTTGCGTCGCGCCGGCGATACGATGGAGCCCTGGGTCTCGGTTCCGATGGCAAAGGCCACAGCCCCTGCGGCCGTCGCCGAGCCGGGACCGGCCGACGATCCACTCGACCCCTCCTCCGGGTTCCACGGGTTCCTTGTCTGCCCGCGATACCAGCGGTCGCCGGAAGCGAACTCGCCGGTGGCCAGCTTGGCGATGAGGACGGCGCCGGCATCACGGAGGCGCAGCACCACATCGGCGTCCTGATCGATGACCTGGTCGGCGTACTCCGCCGAGCCCCACGTCGTGCGGGTACCTTCCACGGTGAAGAGATCCTTCACCCCGTAGGGAATGCCGTGAAGCGGCCCGTGATAGACCCCGTTGGCCAGGTCGATGTCGGCCTGACGCGCCTCCTCCATGGCCCGGTCCTCGAGAATGGTGACGGCGAACATAAGAGAGGGGTCGTACCGCTTCGTGCGCTCGAGGTAGATCTCCGTGAGCTCGACCGACGAGATATGGCCCCCACGCATGAGAGCGGCGAGGCGGTGGACGGGGAGGAAGGCGATGTCTTCAGGGTCGCCCGGGACCGGCCCCACCCAAGGCTCGATACGGATCGGGTGCCGCTGGAAGGGATCGAGCCCCTCGGAGTGCCATCGCTTGTACAAGGACCCCGTACCGCCCGGATACGCCTGGAAGACGAGGGCCGGGTGCTCACCGTTGCCGAGCGGGACCGGCGGGGGAGCATCCTGGGCCTCCTGAGCCAGCGCCGAAGCCAGCTCCGCCCGCGCCCGCGAATCGGGCTCCATCGCCAGCAGCTCCGAGGGAGCGACGGCCCCCGCAGCAACTGCCGCGACAGCGGTCCGGAGAAAGTCCCGTCGCCTCAGCTCATCGGCCTTCCCGTGCATCATCGGTCTCCCTGTTGGTCGGTCTCGCGCCGCCTCCATCCGTTCCGGCGGGTCACGATGCCGGGCCGCACCTGTCCTGGCAAGCGTCGCAACGGCCTGCGCGGTACCGGGACGCTCACTCGGCCCGGATCACACCAGCAGTGTCGCTTCGATGGCGAGGCCCGGTCCGAAGGCCAGCGCAACGCACGGGCCATGAGATCTTCGGCTCGCCATCCGCTGGAGAATAAAGAGCACCGTGGCCGACGACATGTTGCCGCATTCTCTCAGGACCTCCTCGGAGACCGCCGTTGACTCCCGCGGAAGGCCGAGCGCTCGCCTGCACGAGGAGAGGATGCGGGGCCCACCCGGATGGATCGCCCACGACCCGACGTCATCCAGGGAAAGGCCCTCCTCGGCCAGCCACGCCTCGAGCCAGGGCCGAACGGTACCCTCGATGAGATCGGGAATCCGAGGAGATAGGGTCATGCGAAAGCCGTGGTCCCCGATGCGCCAGGTCATCGCGTCTTCGGCATCGGCCAATAGGTGCGTGCCGGTAGCGACTACACGCCATGGCGCCGAACCACCGCCTCGGCCGACCACGGCAGCAGCCCCGTCGGAAAAGAGAGCGTTGGCTACGAGGAGTTCCGGGTCCCAGTCGTACGAGAAGTGAAGTGTGCAGAGCTCAACCGAGCAGAGCAGGGGCACGGCTCTGGAGTCCGCCGCTACGATCGAGTCGACGACCCGGAGGGCGGCGAGGGCTCCGTAGCATCCCATGAAGCCGATGTGGGTCCGGCGAACGCCCCGAAGCAGGCCGAGCTCCTCGACGATGGCCGAGTCGACGCCCGGAGCGACGAAGCCGGTGCACGAAACCGTGACCAGGTGCGTCACCTCTCCGACGTCGACTTGTCCAGCCTCCAGCGCCCGCCGGGCCGCGGAAACGGCGAGGGCCGGAGCGTGCGCTTCGTAGGCCGCCATCCGCTGGACCGTCGTTGGTCCCCGGTCCCCCTCGGATCGTGCCGCGGGATAGAACCTCTGCCGGGTCGGAAGCTCCCCCTGGGAATTCTCCAGAAGCACGCTGTGGCGTGTATCGACGCCCGAGCGACGGTACAGCGCGCGCAGTGTCCGGGCTCTGCCCTCCTCGAAACCGCAAAAGGAGGCGTGAAGCTCCACGGCCTCGGCTTGGGTCAGTCGATGTTCGGGGAGAGCGGTTCCGACGCCGGCGAGGCGAAGTCCGGTCACGGCGCGGCCAACGTCGGTAGGGGCACCCTGGAGTCCCGACCTGTTGCATCCATGAGGGGCCTTGCCAGCACCGGAGCCACGCCGAGGGCGCCCACCACCGCTCGTACGACGGCCGGTCGGCGAAGCCCGTGGGCGAGCAGACGGCACATCCTCTGACGACGCTCGACGATGCGCCGATAGGCTTGGGTCCAACCTGCGGCAGCGCGGTCCGAGGGTCCGGCCACGGCCTGGCGGACGAACGGTGCCAGGGCAACGCCACCGGCCAGGGCCCAACCCATCCCTTCACCGGTGAACGGCTCCACGTATCCGGCCGCATCGCCTACACGGAACACGGCGCCCTCGGCGGTCCGGATGGAGCGGCGGGTCAGGGCCGGCGTCCCGCGCCATCCGAAGGAGGGCTCTCCGTCGGGCAGCCGATTGCCCCCGCTCCGTGGCCCACCGGTGCTTGCCAGAAGCTCCGACACCGCACCCCCAGGTCCCATTCGAGCCAACAAGTCACGATCCACCGCTGCCGCCACGTCCAGCAAACCGTCCTCCGTCCGCACGATTCCGACGTACCCGTCCCGCCCCACGGTCATCTGCAACTCACCGCTCGGGCACATGTGGTAGGCAGCCGATGGGAAGACCGCCCCCAGACCCACACGCGATCCGGACGCGACCTCCTCCGTCGAGCGCTCACCTGGGAGGTGGAGCCCCCCCAGTCCCGTGGCGTCCACGACCACCCGGGCGTGAAGCCGTCCCACGACGCCGTCCTCGCGAATCCGTACCTCCATACCGTCGTCCACCGGCGTCACGCCCTCCACTCGGACGCCGAAACTCACCTCTCCACCCGCCTTCGCGACTGCCCCTGCGAGGAGGGCGTCCAGACGATAGCGTGAGATGGACAGAGATCCCGGAAGACGGAGACGGGCTCGTCGGGAGCCGGCCCGGAGTTCCATGACGGGAATGGGGACGGCGCCGGCACCGATCAGATCAGCCATCAGCCCCAGTTCCCCGAGCAGCTCCAAAGCAGCCGGGCCCAGACATCCGCCGCACACTTTCCATCGGGGAAGTTCGGCGCGATCCACCAGGTGGACGTCCACCCCTGCGCGGGAGAGGGTCAGGGCCGTCGCGCTTCCCGCAGGACCGGCCCCGACCACCACGACGTCGTGCCTCACTAGGCCAGTACGCCGCTTCCCGAGATCATCGTTCGACGTCACGCGACCTCCGCCCGGTCCCAACGCATGATGAAGCGCTGAGGCCAGGCGACGCCGACCACCGCGCTCCGAAGTGCCGCCTCGGCGCAGAGGCGCCGAGCCTCGTCTACGCTGAAGGCCGCCTCTACGGACCGTAGCCCGTCCACTCGGGCCACCTCGGAGCGACTGAACGTATGGAGCCCGAGCCAGGCCAGTACGTAGCCTAGGCGCGTTCGGCGAAGGTCCTGCACGAAGAGCCGGCGGCGCGCCCCGGCTGCCATCCGCCGAAGGAGCTCCACGGCCTCTGGCCAGGCCAGGTGGTGCAGAAAGAGCGACGAGGTCACCAGGTCATAGCCTTCGGGAATGGGATCGAGGAGGGCATCGTGTTCGAAGAAGTGGAGCAGACTGCCGTCGTCGTTTGAAGAAACGTCGTCCAGCCCGACTGCTTTCCCGGCCGCTCGCGCTGAGGCGAGCGCTCGCGGCGATCGGTCACATCCATGCAGCACTACCGGTCGTCCCGCACGCCTGGCCGCCACAGCCACCCGGACGAGGACGTCCCCACCTCCGCACGCCACGTCGAGGACCCGCACCGGCGCTCCCGACTTCTCATGGAGGGCGGCGACCTCGCGTCCCAACCGCCAGGAGCCCAGCGACACCCAGTTGACTCGAGCCAGGGCTCGGAGGGCGTCGAGATGGAGATCGAGTTGGAGGTCGGGGTCGTCCATGAGCTCGGCCCGGCGCTTCCGGACCCTGAGGTCCGGCAAGCCGGAGCCGAGCCGGCTCATGTCGACGCCGGGCCTATCTGGACGGCCCGCCCGGCGTCGAGCCCCCTGGTCGTGCCGCCTCCGGTGAAACGGTCGCGGCCTCCGCATCCTCGTCACTCACCGGCCGGCGAATCGTCGGATACTCGATGCCGAGCTGCTCGAGATACGTGTCGTACCGGCTCGGATCGTAGTAGTAGGGGCGCATCTGCTCCCGCCACTCATCCATGATGTCCGCGTTGAGCCAGATGGCCGGCTCGTCTTCGGGGGTGATGAACGGAGTGTACGTCGTCTCCGCCGTCTGCTCTTCGTTGAAGTACTCCCACGCGGCGTCCACCGTCGCACCGTCGAGGAAGAGATCGAGGAGCGTCAGCGCCTGGACCTTCGCGCCGGCCAGCGAGCCCTTATGAGCTATGGGCGTGGCCATGGCGATTCCGTTCGCCCAGTTGTGCCCCGGCCCGCCCGGCATGTTCGCCGGGAAGCGAAGCGTGACGGTCGGCATGTTCCACGAGATGTCCCCGATGTCGTCGGAGCCGCCCCCGAGGGACCGGGACAGGTCCACCGGTCCACTCAGTTCGTTGATCTCGTCGGCCAGCCCGCGAGCCTCCTGCCCCATCTCTTCCTGGAAGGCGTTGGCCAGCGTGACGTCCGCTTCACTCCACTCCGGTAGCCCCACCTGTTGGATGTTCTCGTAGCTCGCCTCGGCCACGGGCTTGTTGAAATGCCGGCTCCACGCCGACCCGATGGTCATGATGGTATCGACCTGGGTGTCGGTCATGAGCGCGGCGCCCTCGGCCATACGCTTGGCGGCGTCGTACGACTCCATGACCAGGTCGTAGTTGATCTCCCGGAAGAAGAACCAGATGGACGCCGTCTGCGGCACCACGTTCGGCTGGTCGCCACCATCGACGATGATGTAGTGGGAGCGCTCCGCCGGGCGGAGGTGCTCGCGCTTGTACTCCCACGCCTGTGCGAGGAGCATCACCGCGTCCAGTGCCGAACGTCCGCGCCACGGCGAACCTGCCGAGTGGGCCGTTTCGCCCTCGAAGACGAACATGGCGGAAACGAGCGCATTCCCACCGGACTGCCCCCATGACATGCCGAAGTTGGACGACACATGGGTGAAGAGGTTCACGTCCACACCGTCGAAGACCCCGTCACGTACCATGTACGCCTTGGAGCCGAGCTGTTCTTCGGCGATGCCGGGCCAGATGAGGAGGGTACCGTCGATGCCCTCACGCTCCATGATCTCCTTCACGTTCAAGGCGGCGACGATGTTCACAGCCTGCCCGGAGTTGTGGCCCTCACCGTGGCCCGGAGCCATGGAGAGGATGGGATCGCGGTACCCCACACCCGGCTTCTGATTCGATTGGGGGATGCCGTCCACGTCCGAACCCAGGGCGATGACCGGCTCACCACTCCCGTTGGACCAGCGAGCGGTCCATGCCGAAGGCATGCCCGCCACGCCGAGCTCGATCTCGAAGCCGTGGTCCTCCAGGATCCCCGTGAGGTAGCGCTGGGTCTCGAACTCCTGCATCCCGAGTTCGCCGAAGCTGAAGAGCATATCGACGATCTCCTGGACCATCTTGGCGTCCTCCTCGACCATCTCGAGAGCCTCCTCCTTGAGGTCGTCGAGACGGGGATCTGCCTGGGCAGCGAGAATGGACGGGGTGAATACGAGAGCTACAGCGAGCATCAAGGCGCGGTGGGACGGCGAGCGCATGCGGTGTTCTCCTGAGGGTGCTGGTCGTTCGGATCTGCTACTGCGACAACGAATGCCGCACGAAGCGGAGGGTCAGTGTGGGAGCGCGCGACGGGCCCTGCAAGTAGCCGCGAGGCGGAGAGTCGCCCTCGCCGTCCCCTCACACCGTCGCCGTCTTCCACCTTCCACGTCTGAACAACACCCAGCTCACCACGGCGAGGCTGCCGTACGCTACGGCAATCGCCGTGAAGACACCGTTGGGCCCCATATCGAGCGGGTAGGCCAACACCCACGCCAGGGGGATCTCCCAGAGCCAGAAGCAGAAGAGGTTGATGATGGTCGGCGTCCACACCGCCCCGGCTCCGTTGAACGCCGCCGTGAGCACCATCCCGTATCCGTAGAAGGGGAATCCGGCGGCTACGATCCGCAGGCAGTCCACGGCATGGTCCTGGGTGAGACCCGTGCCGCCGAAGAGGGCGACGATCTGCGGCGCGAACACGAGGAAGACGACGCCGACACCGCCGAGAAAGAGGAGGTTCATCCGGCACGCGATCCACACCGCCTCCTCGGCGCGATTCGGGTCTTCAGCTCCCAGCCCCTGGCCCACCATCGTCGACGCGGCGTTGGAGAGGCCCCACGCCGGAAGGAGCGCAAACAAGATGATGCGCACCGCGATGGCGTACCCTGCCAGCGCCTCGGCCCCGAACTCGGCAGTGATGCGTACGAGTCCGATCCAGCTCGCCATCCCGATGAAGATCTGGAACGTCCCGGTGGCAGAAAGGCGCACGAGACGCCACATGACCGAGAGCTGGACCCGGAGATGATCCGCTGCCACCCGGAGGTGGCCACTCAGGCGAAGCAAGGTGTAGAGTTGGACCAGAACCGCCGTCCCTCGTCCGATCGTCGTGGCCACCGCCGCCCCCTGAATTCCCATCTCCGGGAAAGGCCCGAGACCGAAGATCAGGCAAGGATCCAGGACGATGTTCAGGCCATTGGCCAGCCACAGGACGCGCATGGCGATGGCCGCGTCCCCTGCACCCCGGAACGCCGCGTTCTGCAGAAAAAGCAGGACGATGACCACGTTGAAGCCGATCAGTATCCTCGTGTACGGCGCCGCCGCCGCCACCGTCGCTGCGTCGGCGCCCATGAGGCGAAGAAGCTCCTCGTCGAAGAAGACCCCGAGGGCTGCGAAGGCCAACGAGATGACGGTACCGAGGAGGACCGCCTGGACCGTGGCGCGTCCTGCGGCGTCCGCATCTCCCTCGCCGATGCGGCGGGCCACCATAGCCGTGACGCCGATGCTCAGCCCCATGGCTACGGTGTAGATGAGCGTCATCAACGACTCGGTGAGTGCCACCCCGGCCATGGCCTCGTCGCCCAGGCGCGAGACGAAGAAGATGTCCACCACGGCGAAGATCGATTCCATGGCCATCTCCAGGACCATGGGCACGGCGAGGAGGAGGATGGCCCGGCGAACCGGCCCCTTGGTGGGGTCGCCTCCGGTCCCCCGTACCGCATGGGACAGGAGGCTCCACCGGGATTCGTCGGCGTATTCGTCGTGGGCGTCGCCGCCGACGGCATCCCCGGAGTCGGGTGAATCGGCCATGGGTGTCGGGGCGCCGGCGCCCTAGCCCTTGAGTCGCTCGTCGCGCTCGACCCAGCTCTCGCCCTCCGTGATCCACCCAGCCGCCGGCTCCCCTTTCAGGTAGTGGCCGAACCACTCGAGAATCCGCCGGTGGTAGTCCACCTGCTGCGCCTCGTCAGACAGCCCGTGGTCGGCGCCGGGATAGACCAGCAGGACCACTTCCTTCCCGGCTCGACGAGCGTAGTTGTAGAACTCGAGCCCCTGGTAGAAGTCCACCACGCCGTCATCGTCGCCGTGCATGAGGAGCATCGGCGTCTCGAGATCGGCGATGAAGTGCGCCGGCGAGCTCTCGAGATGGCCCTCCATGTCCTCCCAGTACGGCACCGCCATCCTCGCCTGCCCCGTCTCCCAGTGTCCCGTCTCGGGTAGGCCGCCGTTCCAGTGCACCGCACCCATGAAGCTCATGAAGTTGGTGATGGCCGCACCGGCCACGGACGCCGCGAAGCGGTCCGTTCTGGTGGGCAGATACGTCGCTTGATAACCGCCCCAGGAGTGGCCGATAAGCCCCATTGCGTCTGGGTCCACGTGGCCCGTGGCCAACGCGGCGTCGAGGGCGTGCTGCACCGCATCGAGGGCGGACGGCCCCGGTCGACCGGGCTCGTAAACGATGTCCGGCATGAGCACGAAGTAACCCTCCTGCGACCACGCCTGGAAGTCGTAGTAGTCGCGCTCGCTTGCTACATGGTAGCCGTGGAGGCCGTCAGAGAGGCGTTCGTATTGGTAGAGGATGAGTGGGTACTGCTGGCCGTCGTCGAAATCGGCAGGATACACGAGTATCGCCTGTAGATCGTGCCCTGCGTCGGTCGTGTAGTCCAGGAGCTCGGCACGCCCCCACGCGAAGTCGCTCTGGAAGGGATTGGTATCCGTCACCTGGACCCGATCGTCGAGGTCGCCGTCGGCCACGAACACGTCTGGCGAGTCGTCCCATCGCTCCATACGGAAGGCCGCCCGCTCGCCACCTTCGGTGATGCCGAGGCTCGCTACACGGGCGTCTTCGAGAACCAGCGTCTCGGCCGATCCGTCCAGCTCCCCCCGCGCATAGCCGGACGCCTTCGACTGAGTGTCGATCACCGAATACCAGACGGGATCGCCGGCTTCGATCCGTGCGGGCTGGAAGAAGGAGGCATCGGGGTCGAGGTTGACCACGCGATACCGCCGGGCCTCGGCCTCCCCGTCGGTAAGACGGCGCGTTTCACCCGTCGTCAGGTCGGCCAGGTGGACATCGAACTCGTCGTAGACGAGAGCACTGGATCCTCCTTCCACCCACCCTCCGAAGCCCCAACTCGGCCTGGGTCCGGGATAGTCGTAGGCGTCCAGCGGTTGGGTGAAGCTGCGGCCGGCTGCCAGTGTCGTGCGGTCGAGGCTCGCGAGGTCGACTGCGTGCCAGGCGTTGGCGTCGTAGATGAGGGCCGTGGCGCTCTTCATGTCCGAGACGACGCCGAAACGCAGCCCTTCGCCTAGGAGCCGCCGCTCTCCGGTGCGGCTGTCCACCCGATACCAGTCGGCGGTACCGGCACCGAAGCGGCGCTCGAAGCGGTAGGGGTCGACGTCCGCAACCAGCCCCCATCGACCTCCGTCAGCCAGCGTCACCGGCTCCTCCAGGTCATCGCCGAGCACGAGGAAGGCGTCGTCGTCCAGATGCCACACGGCAAGGTGGTTCTGGCGAGCGATCTGCGTGGCCCGGTACTCCTGAGCCCGGAGAATGAGGTCGTCGTCCCAGTGCCATACCTGGACGTCGGCGGGGCCCACCTGATCGTCGTTCTCCTCGCTCTCACCCTCCGCGTCGTTCCCCGCCCCTTCGCGGGTGCTGTCCGCGGCAGCGTCCCCATCCGCTCCCACTCCGTCAGGCTCGACCGCCTTGTGCTCCCACGGCCGGACGCCGAAGAAGATCGACCGACCGTCGGCGGAGAAGGTGATGCCTCGATACGGGGTCACACGAACGTCGGGGGCCACCCTCCCGCCCGTGGCGGCGAGAACCCGCGGAGCGCCGGATCGTACGTCCGGCCAAACCAGAACGTCGTGGCTCACCTCTTCGCGATCGTCGGATTCAAGGGAGCGCATCACCGCGAGCTGCTGAGAATCCTCCCACCACGTGAGCCCGACGTACTCGGCATCCCCCGAGTCGAGAGTCCGCAGCGTGCTGGACTCGGGGTCGAAGAGAACGACGCCGTTGGTGGTGCCCCACTGGGTCTTCAGGGTCGCCGCGAGGAGCGAGCCGTCGTCCTGCCATGCGAAGGCGTCGACGTTCCCGACCATCGTCCGCCCCCCGTCCGCCGGACCGAAGACGGTGGCGGGGTCGAACACCAGGAGGTCGGCGCCCGTCGAATCCGATGCCGCGACGCCTCGCGCCGCCAACTGTCGTCCGTCGTCACGGAACGCGAAGCCCGAGATCTCGAAGAGAACGGTATCGGACAGGGCCGAGAGGTCGACGAGGCCGAGCCGGTCGTGGACGGGACCCTCGGCGTTCTCCCTCTCTGCCTGTGCGACGCCCTTCCGGTAAGCCAGCCATCGCCCATCGGAGCTGAACTCCGGTCGTGTGCCGTGCGCCAGAAGGAGTGGCTCGGCCGAGCCATCGGCCCGGTGGACCCGGAGCTCGCCGTCGCCGTCCACGCGGGTCACGGCGGCCACGAGCCACCGACCCGAGGGGTCCAACTCGAAAGCTCCCAGCCGCTCGAACCGTGCGTAGTCGTCAGCGGCCAGTGTGGGGAGCGCGGCCTCGCCGCCCTGCTGGGCGGCGCCCGGGGTCGCGGGCAGTGCCCAGAGGGCGACGACGAGGCCCCCGGCCCTGACCCAACGACACCCGCCGAATCCCGTGCTGTGCTGTCGTCCCGACATCCCATCCCCCTTGTGGCTTGAACGGCGCCCGAAAAAAGAAGCGCCTCCGCTGGCCTGGGAATCTTACGGCGGGGTCAGGGGTGGGCAACTCGCCGTTCCGGGCGATTCAGGGGGCCATGCTCACGCGGACCGTGACCAGCACTCCTTCGGCTCGGGTGAGCGACACCGATCCGTTGAGCCCGGGGTCCGGATCCCAGAACTGCTCCGTCACTCCCGTCTCGTCGGACGTGCGTTCAGGAGCCGTCCAGTCGATGGAGAGGCCACGGCCGGACGCGTACTCCCGGACCGCCCGGACGACCGCGGCAGCATCCTCGAACCCGTTGGGCGCACGGAGAATCACGATACTCACCGACGGCGGCATGGTCTCGAGCTCGAAGGTCACGCCCGAAGCGAACCCGTAGCGCACGACGCCGAATGCAGCCCCGTCGAACTCGGTTGTGACCATCCCTTCGCACTCGGTGGGCTCGCCGAGGCTCGCAACCGCGAAACCATAGAGTCCGTCGTAGGCCCTGACCCGCTCCGCCGCCTGAGACACCCACGGCGCCGTGGACGCGTCGTCGCAGGGGGCTTCGCCGGCCGTCTCGGGCGACCGCGCAAGATCGTGCGACGCGCCGAGAAGGAGAGCGAGCCCGACAAAGCCCAATGCGTCAGCGAGCGGCCCGATGGCGCTCCACCTCCTCCAGCACCTCGTCCAACTCCAGACCCCACTCCTCGAGAAGTCCGTAGAAACCGATGGTCAGATCGAGGAGGCCGGCGAGCTCTCCCCGGAACCGGACCACGTCTCCCACGTCCGTCGTGAGAAGGCGTCCGCTCACCCGATCCCACACCTGCGGCGCCGATGTGGTCGCCAGATGCTTCACCCACTCGTCGTAGAGGGCCCCGTTGTACTCCAGCCGTTCATTGAGGTTTTCGTAGAAGTTGGCCAGCCGCGCTACGAGTTCGGGGTCGTCGAGGTAGGTCAACTGGCTCGATGCCACCATGGTCGTCCACGACGAGTTCCGCGGAAACATCGTCCGATTCACCGAGAAGAGCGCCGTGAAGTGTTCGGTCATGGAGTCGGCCGGGATCTCGGCGGGTCGGTCGAGCCAGGCATCGATTCGCTGGTGCCTCACCTGACGGTCCGCCTGGGCCGCCATGATCACGTCGAGGTCTGCCCGATCCTGCTGAAGTTCGGTCTGGAGCCGTACCAGGGCCTGCTCGGCGTCTACCCGCCGATCGCGAGTCTCCGAAATCCCCTCCAGGACGATGGCCACGTACACGGAGGCCACGACCACAGCCCCATCGCGAAGCAGCTTGACCCAGGAGAGTCTCGTCATCAGGGCGCCTCGCGTTCCCATGGAGCCACCCACATGCTCAACGCGTCAGGTCGAAGAGACGGCTGTACTTGATGACCAGCTGCCGCTGTTTCGGCCCCGCGACGAGACCCGTGCGCTCCAGCGAGCCACGATGATTCGTGTCGTTTAGCACGATGAAAAGACCGGTGCCCGCGGTGTCGAGCCATCCGATGCGAGCGTTGGTACTCACGTCCTCGGTGTCGTCGTTGTACTGGATGTTGGCCTGCAGGTAGAGCCTCGGCGTGAACGAATACGACGCATTGAACCGAAGGACCGCGGTGGTGAAGTCACCTTCCTCCAGACGCACGTCGAAGTAATCCGCCCTCAGGCTCGCGGTGAGCTTGTCGGTATACCTGTAGGCCAACGTCGCGTTGGGGCCGAACCTCGTACCGCTATAGAAGCCGCCCAACCCCCAACCGCCGGACAGGGAAACCGGCGCCCCGCGATTGGTGTTGGCCCTGAACTCCCAATCGATGTTCCGATAGGTCCCTTCGGGAATGACGATCCCCTCGCGAATCTCGAAGGGCTCTTCCAGTCCCTCCCCGGTGAAGTTGAGCCCGGGCAGCTGGAAAAACGCCCCATTCTCGAAGGCGAAGTGGTTGTCGACGTGGAAGAGGTAGGACTCGTTGAAGCCGTCCAGCGTCCAGAAGACGTTCCCGGAGACGTGGGGTCGGAATTCGCGAAACCAGGGAACGC
Source organism: Gemmatimonadota bacterium (assembly GCA_013002885.1). Classification (GTDB taxonomy): domain Bacteria; phylum Gemmatimonadota; class Gemmatimonadetes; order Longimicrobiales; family Gaopeijiaceae; genus UBA2589. Next base: position 20,822 of record JABDLS010000146.1, read on the forward strand.
TCTCAGTCCTGAGGTGCCGCAGGATCCGGAAGTTCACGTGTCGGTAGTCACGCCGATTCACGAAGCCGACCTCGGGGTTGAAGGCGTCACCGACCTGGCGGTATCCCGCAGAAACCTGCCAGTCGCGGGTGACGTAGCGCAGGGCGCCCTCGAATCCGTACTCCCCGTCGTTGAAGCCCGTACCTCCGAGCGCGGCCCCCTGCGACGTGCTCGTGAGCCCGAACCAGCTGTCGAGGGTCAGGGCTTCGCCCACGCCTACGCGACCATCGATGCCGTACGTGAAGTTGCGGTCGCTCGCGTCGGACGTGTTCAGACGAGACACGAAAATCCCCCCCAACTGCGTCCGGTTGCCGAGCTCCCTGTACGCCCGGAGCACACCGAAGTTGGTGGAAAAGGCGACCCGCTCCTGTGCCCCCGTGTCGTCGACGGTGAAGGCGTCGTCCGTCTGGATGTTCAGAAGTCCGATCTGCACATCGCCGACCTTGCCCGTGAGACGCGCACCCGCCTGAATCGGAACCTCCTGACCGGAGGTGAGCCCGATGCGGCGACTGAAGAAGAGCTCCGCCGAGCGGCTCGCGCCCACGGCGAAGGTGCCGGCATTCTCGAGAAAGAAGGCGCGCTTCTCGGGAAAGAAGAGGCTGAAACGGGTGAGGTTCACTTGCTGGTCATCGACCTCCGCCTGGGCGAAATCCGTGTTCACCGTCAGGTCGAGGGTGAGACTCTGGTCGAGTCCGATCTTGGCGTCGCCGCCGGCCTGGTAGCCGTAGTCGATCTCCGGGTCGGCGACGCGGTAATCCTTGAAGCCTTCGGCCAGAACGTAGGGGCTGATGGAGACCGTCCTGCGCGACGGCGCTTCCAACGCGAGCGTCCCTGCCAACGAGATCCGGTAGACGTTGAACTGGCGCGGGAGGGGTGCCCAGACCGACTCCTCGCTGTTGCGTCGGATCTTGCGTTCGAAGTTGACGCCCCACTCCTGGGGTCCACCCGCCCCGTAGCGGAGCGTCGTGAACGGGATCCGCATCTCCGCATACCACCCCTCGCCGTCACGCGTCGTGGCCACCTCCCACGACCCATCCCAGTTGAGGTTGAAGCCGCCAGCGGATCCCCGTTGCTGGCGCCCGCCACCGGCGCCCCCACCCACACCTTCACCGGCAACCTGGCCGTCGTACTCGATGCCCGCCGGCGTCGTGCCGAAGACGAAGCCGTTCTGCCGATCGAGGTAGGTGTCGAGGACGACCACGAACGCATCGGAGTCGTTCAGCGAAGCATCGCGAAGCGTCTGTCCCACGACGATGCCCGACGGGGTCTCGTCGAAGAGCCAAGCGCCGACATAAAGGGCCTCGCCGTCGTAGGCGACCCTGACCTCCGTCCGCTGCGACACCGGGCTGCCCTCCGACGGCTCGCGCTGGGTGAAGCCCGTGATGGCTGGCATGCCACTCCAGATCTCGTCGGAGAGGCGGCCGTCTATGGTCGGTGGCGCCACGATCTGCACGGCCTGCGCCGTGGGGACGGACTGGGCGTTCAATGCCGAAGGTCCGCCCAGAAGGAAAGTCGCGGCCGCGAGGACCAGACCTGCGGTTGATGTCGTCGTGGGGGTCACGATGGCTCCCGCCTCGGTCGCGTCGCGGTTGTGCGTCGATCCAGGCTCAAATGCAGTCCTTCGCCGACCGCAGGAACGTCATCCGGTTTCCGCTGGGGAAGTACAAGGTGAGGACGTCACCCTCGACGCCGATCCGTGTCGGCTCGAGGGGGGCATCCGCCGGGTCGCGGACGACCATGTTCAACGGGGCCGCGGAGAGGCCATCCATCGCCTCGCCTACCGACAGGTTGAAAAGGTGTCGGAATACCACGCCCTCGGAGGTTCGCTCGTAGCCGCCTCCCTCCGCCGAGCCCCGGCCCGGTGTCCCATCCTCGCGCATGACGAAGAAGACGACCTGCCACTCGCTCTCGGTGAAGACAATCTGACCCCGCACCGGGTGGGTCGGGCCGCTGGCCAGGTGGTAGCTCTGTGCCGACCAGGCTCCGCGAACGTCCGATGGCGCCTGTGCCGATACCCTATTCGGGAAACTCGACACGAGCATGGACACCAAGACAGTCAGGGCCCACAGCGCGGCCCTCGGTGCTCTCATCGGGTGGACATGTGACGGCTGCGAGGGATGGCATGAGGAATGGAAGGCGAGCCCATGATGCCCGCGCCTTCCGTCGGCCCGCAAGGACCTCCCCCTTTTGACGTATGGACGTCCATGAAGCATGCCACCACGGGCACCCTCGCGTGCGCGGTCGTCTCCTGTCTGTTCACCAACCCCCTTCTAGGCCAGTTCGATGGGCCAGAGGCCGAAACGGTGCGTGAACGGGAGATCGCCTTCGCGCAGACCATGGCCAACCGCGACTTCGAGGCCTTCCTGACGTTCCTCAGCCCCGACGCCGTCTTCTTCGCTGGCGATCGGCCTCTTCGTGGCGTCGATGCCATCGGGGAGGCTTGGCGGCCCTTCTTCGACGGGGACCAACCGCCCTTCTCGTGGCGCCCCGATCAGGTGCAGGTCATCGATCGAGGTGGCCTGGCCTTCTCGTCGGGCCCGGTCCTGGGCTCGGCGGGTGAGGCAACCGGCCGGTTCAACTCCATCTGGCGAAAGGGAGAGGACGGCGTGTGGCGCGTGATCTTCGACAAGGGATCGTGATCGTACCCAGGCGTGCCTCGGCCGGGTCGTCGCGACTCGCTCCCGATTCGCTGGCTCGACCCCGAGGTGTGCCACGCCCCATTGCACGTCGCAACCCGAGGCTGCACGATAGCGTCTCATTGAGTATCCACAGACACCAGGGCACACGAGGGGATCGTGGGATGCGAGGGATGACGAAGACGATGACTGCCGGGCTGTGCCTGCTTTTCGGAACCATCGGGGCTACCCCCCCGGACGCCGCGGGCCCCGCCTTCGCGACGGCCGGTACAGATGCGCTTGCGAGTGACGTTCAGCCACCCTTCCGAGTGGCCCTCCAGGCCGGTCACTGGCGCGCCGACGAAGCGCCGAGAGAGCTTTCGGGCCTTCGGCGGAACGGGACGTCGTGGCAGGGCATGCACGAGTGGGAGGTCAACCTCGAGATCGCCCGGCGGGCCGCCGCCCTCCTCGAGGAGTCGGGGTACGATGTCGACGTACTCCCTGCCGTGGTGCCTCGGGCGTATCAAGCGGACCTCTTCATCGCCATTCACGCCGACGGAAGCGCCGACGCCCGGGCCTCTGGCTATCGCGTGGCATCCTCCCGTCGCGACCGCACCGGCAGGGCTCCGGAGGTCGCCGAGGTGCTGGGCGCCGCATATGGTGAAGTCACCGGGCTACGGCGCTTGACCACCACGACGCGCCGGATGCGCAACTACTACGCCTTCAACTATCGGCGCTACCGGCACTCCATCCACCCGGCCACCGTCGGAGTCATCATCGAGACCGGCTTCCTCACGAGCAGTCGAGATCGGGCGGTCATCGTCGATGATCCGGACCGGGCAGCGCTGGGGATCGCGAGGGCGGTACAGGCCTACTCGGCGACGCAGGTCCCGTAGCGGTCGAGGGCCTAGCGAGGTCGCCGAGCGAGGAGATCGTCTTGGGCAATGTGTTCCGACGCCTTCGTGGCGCCATCGGCATGGGCATGACGTGGGCCGTGGGGGGGATCCTGGCTGGTGGAGCCATCGAACTCGTTCACAACATCTGGCCCAACCCCCTCGGTGGCGCGGTGGACATCTGGCCCGCGGTTCTCGCCTTCCCGGGCTTCATCGGAGGCGTCGCCTTCTCCGTCGTCCTCGGAATCGCCGCCCGGCGTCGACGGTTCGACCAACTCTCCATGCCCGCTATTGCCGCTATGGGAGCCGTCGGCGGACTGATGGTGAGCCTCGTCCCAGCCGTCATGGTCGGCCTTGGCCTGGCGACACCGAACGAGCCCGTGCTGGAAATCACCCTCGCTCTGCTCGGCCCCTTTACGCTTGGCGGTGCCCTGGCAGCTGCCAGCACCCTGTGGATCGCCAGAATGGGAGACGATCAGGCCCTGCTCGCGGAGGGCGAAGAGGTGGCCGACGTGGGCCTCAGCGAAGACCAAGCGCGACAGCTGCTCGGCGGAGACCGCTGACCCGGCACGTTACCCCGCCTGGGTCACCGGCGAGGTCACGAACCGGCCCAGCCCCATCAGCCCGATCCCGAAGAGGACGCCGCCCACCGGAAAAAACGCCCATGGCACCGGGCTCAGGGGTGGCGGGGGCGGAATCAGCATCGCGGCCCCAAGGCAGCCCAGTCCCGCAACGACCTTGGGCACTAGTCCCTGACGAGCGAGGGCCACGAGGAGCACGATGAAGCCCGCCGAGAAGGCGAAGGCAGTGATGCCGATAACCGGATGCGGCGGAGAGAAGATGGGTCCGCTCAACTCCGTGAGCGCAGGCGCGTGGGCGGCGAAGATAGGCCACAGGAAGGCCGTGATGATGCCTGTCCCGGTGAACATGACCGCACCCAGGAACGCGAGAATGAAGCCGACTCGCTCCAGTCGATCTGCCTTGGCCTGACGAGACGCCAGGCCCAGCAATCCAACGGAGGCGAATAGCCCGCCGGTGAAGTGGAACGTGTGGGACACGAACCACTGGGTCGATCCGCCCACGTCTGGCCCGACCACCGTGCCCCACGGATGCACCGACGTCCATAGGGCGACGGAGACGCCGGCGACCATGAGTGAAGCGCCGTAAAGGGAGTCGAGTCGATCGCCCATCGTGTCCCTCTCTGGTCGGAGTGCGACGGCGCGAAGGCACCGGTTCGCGGCGCATCATGGCGGTCCCGGCTCGAGGACCGCAAGCACCCGCGACGGAGTGGGACCGCGCCCCCACAGATCCGCGTATCCCGGGAGACAGGCTTCAGGACGGAGGAGCACGTTGAGCCACCCGGCGTGGGCCTCGGCTTGCTTGCGTCTTTCTCGATAGATCTGCATTAGGGTACCTCGCTCCCCTTCCGGGGAGCACCCGAGCCCCCCAACGAGGAACACGACATGACCGACACCGTCGCCTGGAATCTCCAACTCGCCGTACAGGACGGACGCCTCGGGGAAGCGAAGTCCCTCATGGCCGAGATGGTTGAATCAACCCGCGCCGAAAAGGGGGCCATCGACTACGAGTGGTTCCTGAGCGACGACGGAACGGTATGTCACATTTGCGAGAAGTACCGGGACTCTGCCGCAGCCCTGGAGCACCTCGGCAACTTCGGCGCCAACTTCGCCGAGCGCTTTCTGGAGTGCCTCTCCCCTACGTCACTCCATGTGTACGGGACACCCAGCGATGACGTCCGCGAGGTGATGGACGGCTTCGGCGCCGTCTATCTGGGCCCCCTCGGAGGCTTCAGCCGGTAGCCAGGAGCCCACCGACCTTGCGTCCCGACACGATGTGAGCTGGGGAAGCGAACTCCACCCGACCGTTCGACACGACGTATTCGGCGAGTTCCTTCTCTGCCTCGGAGAGGATAGCCAGTATCAGATCCTCCTCGAGATTCACTCCCATGACAGGGAGCCAGCCACGGAGGTCCGCCTCCACCATCGCACGGAGGCTGGGGAAGCGAGCCCGTCCCAAATGAGTAGCTCCCTCCACGTCGTGAGCACCCGCGTCGCGCAGTAGCTGCTCCAGGGCGGCTCTGTCGCCCATGACGAAAGGTGCCCGCAGAGCGTACGCGGCATCGGGGCCTGCCATCCGATCGAGCAGATCGACGGCTTGGGCGTAGGCCGGCGTGTTCGCCAGCGAATCCCAAACGGCGACCGCGAGACGCCCCTCGGGCACGAGCACTCTGAGCATTTCCTCGACTGCCGCGCCTCGGTCTGTGAAGAACATCATACCGAACTGACTGACGACCCGTTCGAAGCTCGCATCTTCGGCCGGCAGGTCCTCAGCGACACCTTCCTTCCAACGGATCCCAGAGGAAAGCCGGCGGGCAACGGCGAGCATTCCCGGGTTGGGGTCGATACCGGTAACCTCGCCGCTGTTCCCGACACGCTCCGCCGCAGATCGGGACAGGACGCCGGTTCCACACGCGACGTCCAGAACGCGGTGCCCCGCTCGCACGTCAGCAGCCTCGAGAACACGGGCCGTCCACTCTTGAAACAGGGCCGGTACGTGAAGCTCCTCATAGGCTCCTGCGCCAGCGATCTCTTCCCCGGTAGGTCGCTTTTCCATCCGGTCGTCCCTCCTCACTCATTCGTCATCGTTCGCTTCGCGTAGTGAACCGGCCACGTCGAGAAGTACCTCGACCACGAGTTCACCACTGGCCAGGAGAAAGAACCTGGCTTCATCAGCCCAGACGACCACTGCAGGGGCACGTCCATCTACGTCGCCGGCGGCGGTCGGAGGACCGAGTTGGTAGGACCTCCCTTCGCAGCCCTCGACGGAGACCGGCATTGGATCAGGGCCATAGGAGGTCTCCATAGCGAGGTTGGCAGCCTCGTGCATGCCGGGTTGCGATTGAGCGAGCACGAAGCCGCCATAATGGGCTTCCAATGAGCGCCTCGCCTGACTCACTCTTCGCCGTTTGTGGTCTTTGATCCAGACCCCCAGGCTGCCGAGGCTGAAGCCCACGGTGTGCTCGGGTACATGGGGCTGGAACCCGACGATCGACGCTGCCTCCCTCCAAGAGGCGACCATGGCGAAATGTGGATTCCGCATGCCGAGACCTCCCGGGAGCGCCTCGCCCCCTGCCGCCCATCTACTCACCCTTCGACCGGTCGCGTCGAACGGATACATATGCGAGAAGTCCGAGAATCGCGACGATGAGGTTCACCATGACGAACGACGCCAGGACCTCGGCGAGATAGGAGGGGTTCGACGTGAACCACTCAGCCGGCGTCCACGTGGAGCCGGTCTTACTCGGGGTGATGGGCGTAACCAGGGCGATCAACGACGCGGTGCCTTCGATCACCAGCACGGCCACCAGCCAGTCCGGCAGACGGGATCGTCGGTCCTCAGAATCGAATGCGCTCACGATCTACGCGCGGCCTTGATCAGGGATTTCGGGTACCGATCGCATCCAAGGCAATCCGTCATGGTCTCCCCGTCACGATGCCCCTCCGTCGGCTCCCCACTTCTTCCGCACCGACACACCGGCCTCACTCCAAGCCTCCGAATAATCGGCTATGGCCTCGGCGGCGCCATCCCTCCCATACGTCGCCCTCCAGAAATCCCGCCCGATATTGTAGATGAGCTTGTTCGAAGACGCGCATGACCTGAAGGAGCGTAGGTCGGGCCGCCGATCGCTCGTCATCATCGAGATCGTTCCACCGTGCCGCCACCATGTGATGGTAGATGCGCGCCCCATGGCGGCTGCCTCCCGCGAGCGAGGTCACGTCGTTGAAGGCGGTCATCAGATCCTGGTTGGCCAGGGTCCGGACCGACTGCGTGTTGTCGCGGATCTGCCGGGACAGATAGACCAGCGACACGATGACTCCGCCGGCTGCGACCAACTCGGCGATCGCTTGTACGGCCCCCCATGCCATCTCAACCCCCTTTCGGCGCGTCCGGACGTCCTCGAATTTTGGTGTCGCAGCCGCCCGCACACAAACTCCGCTGTGCACCCACAGGCCTAGTGCTATCGAGGGGTGCGAGGACGACTTCGCGGACGAACCCCTCCATGCCCCCTCGACTCAAGGCTGCCCGCGCCTCGCCTGTAGCTGCTCGTCCCAGTCGTCTGGCAAGACCACGGGCAGTTCACGGGCCAGGCCAGCCTGTTCTAGGCTCTCCCATTCATCGCGGTCAAACCACATCCCCGAGCAATGTCGACACCGATCGATCGAGAAACTGCCGGGGGCACTCAGCTTTGTGCGGGTCAGGAAGTAGTCGTCATCCGGACAGCGGCGGAAGCCCCGGCGTTCGGAGTCGTCGTCCGGAGTCGGCGTCTCGTCTACGGATTGGGCCAGCGCCCTCGACCCGCGACCCACCCAGCGCTGGTAGTCATCCGCCCGCACCCATCGACCTGAGCACTCGGGGCATCGGCGCAGCGGCAATCCGTCGGGCGACGTCTCTGGACGGAGCGAGGTCTGTGGCCCACACGCCAAGCAGTTCAACCTACCTCCTATGCATCTTCGAGGATGTTCCCCTGGGGCGTTCCCAGCGCCATGGCATTGTGCCATCGCACCGACCTGCTGACAAATGGCACGCCAAGCTCGTCCGTGCTGACGCCGAGTAGTACCGGCTACACGACTATCTGAGCACCCTTTCGAGGAAGGCCAATACCTTCGGCCACGCGTCGGCCTGTGCGGCGGCATTGCCTTGCCGGGAGCCTCCCGTCTCGAGTCGCCCGCGTGCGATCCTCGTCGAGCCTGAGGGGAGAAAGGCCTTCCCGATGAGATGCCCCGCATCCGCATAGACATGCAGCCGATCGAGAGGATGGCCACGCACCTCTGCCCGCCGCGCCATGAGTTCCTGAGCCATCAGGTGCGAGGGCCAGAGTTGGTCGTCCTCACCTGCCACGAGCAGTATCGGGCCGTCGAACTGTTCGATCGCAATATGCCCCGTCCCGGGGCTGATTCGCTTTCGATAGAGGTAGTGGACTGCGGGCCGGATCGGTCCTCCCGCAGGATCGTAGCTGTCGTCCGCGCCCGGCCCCACTGCAGGGAGGCTTTCACCCCGCCAGGTCCATGACGAACGAAGGGTCTCACTGCAGATACAGGACCACGCTACGGAGCTGGGCGCGTACGCGACCAACGCCACCGGTCCGGGTGCCAGTGTCGATGCGAGCAGAGCGGCCTCGGCCCCTTTCGACGTTCCGAACAACGCCACCCGACCGGACGTGCGCGGGTGTCCCCGAAGCCAAGCGACCGCCTCGACTACGGTCTCGAGAGGGATCTCAGCCAGCTCGGGCGGCAGATCCTCCACACCGAAGTAGGGAACACTGAGTGCGACATACCCATTCGCGGCGAGGAGCGCCGCCAGGCCATCAGGGAACCCACCCTCGGATCCGCCAAGGACGACCACCCCTCCGCCCCGCGGGGATTCGGGGGAGAAGAGCCTTCCACGAAACGCGGGCTCGCTGACGTTCGAGACCCGCAGCGCCGGGGCAACCAGGTGTCGCACTACAGACACGGAGTCCCGGGGCACACCATCGACCTCGAGATGGATGAATGTCTCGACGCCAGCCAAGCCACCCGTCGCGAACCGGCGGCTCTCGTCCCCATCCGCAGGCAGAGCATGGCTGAATAGGCCCGCAGGCTTCCACCCCGAATAGCCGCCTTGTTCGGGGGCGTTGAGACCCGTATCGACGATTCCGGTAGCTTCGGCACGAAACGTGGCTCGGGCGACCCATCGGACATCCTGAGCATCGACCGACTCCACTCTCAGAGTCACCGTGTCGCCCGCTCGTAGGCCCAGTACGCGTATCGGGACGGCCTGATCGGCGACGCTCTCGGCCGGGTAGTCGATACTCTGACCAACTCCAGCGAGTGGGGTCGCGAGCAGGCTCAGAAGAGCGAGCGGAGACCAGCCGATCGTCTGTCGCAGAGGTAGCATCATGCCAGTTGGACAGGCCGACCATCTACGCGGTTGTAGCGAAGCTGACAACGTCTCTCGATTCTGCTGCCGCACCGGCCCACTGGTGCTCAGCTCATTCCACCCTCGTACACAGGGCCGATTGCTAGTCCCACGCGAGAAAGAGCCAGTCTGTGTGCTCCTCGTCGACGAGATCATTCCTGTACTTCACCGGAACCAGCTCGACTGTGTCGAACGCGGCACGCAATGCCTCGACGAACGGAGAGCTGTCCGCGTACGACCAGACTGCCAGGATGCCGCCCGGGGCGAGGTGCTTCTTCGCGCGATCTAGGCCGGCCCGGGTGTAGAAGCCCTCATTGCCCGGTCCGAGGTGGTCATCAGGAGCATGATCAACGTCGATGAGCACAAGGTCCCACCTTTCGCCGACTTCGTCGTCCAAGACCGCGTAAGCGTCACCCTCACGCACCGCGAAGCGGGGATCAGCGAGTAGCTCGGTGGAGAGCGGAACCAGACCATCCTTCAAGAACCCGACGACCGCCGGGATGAGCTCGATCACTCTGACATGCTTCACGCGCTCGGAGTTCAACACCGCGGCAGCAGTGTATCCGAGCCCTAGCCCCGCGATGAGGACGGATAGCTCGTTGCCGGCGTGGCGTGCCAGCGCCTCCGTCGCCAAGGCTCGCTCGGACACGGTGATGTGGCTGCTCATCAGCAGCTGGTGGTCCAGAGTGATCTCGGTGATCACGGTCCCGGGC
>JABDLS010000004.1 GCA_013002885.1 Gemmatimonadota bacterium
AGCCGTCCGGCGACTCAGTTCCCCGCTTCGTACTTGGTGAAGGCGCCGCCAGCCCACTGCAGTGAGTTCGGCCCTTCCGCCGCGTAGACGTTGCCGTCGGCGTCGACCGCTACGCCCTCACCGGCTGTGCCCTGATACAGGCGGGTATCCCGCTCGAAAGGCGGAATGAAGCCGACCACCCGATCCTCGGCCACCGGCCCGATCCGGACACCATTGCGCCAGTTGGGATGGTTCAGAGGACTCGACTCGGAGTCGATGGCGTAGACCATGTCGTCGTCGGTAATGAAGAGCCCGCTGATGCGCCCGTAGATGTAGCGCGAGTCGAGGTAGTTCCCGTTTTGGTCGAAGATCTCGATGCGGTGATTGCCGCGGTCGGCCACCCATAGACGGCCCTGTGAATCGAATGCCATGGCGTGGGGTGTGCGGAACTGGCCATGCTCCAGACCGATCTCGCCCCATTCCATGAGGTAGTTGCCCTCGGCGTCGAACTTGATGATCCGGCCGGTCAGGCCTCGCTCACGGCCCTCTGCGATGGCCTGGTTGGTGGTCAGGTTCTGCCCCGTGTGGCCGTCGGAGACGAAGATGCTCCCATCGGGCGCGGTGATGACGTCGTTGGGTTGGTTGAACTGCCCCGGTTCGCTTCCCGCCTGGCCCGGCACGCCGAGGCTCAAGAGGAGCTCTCCCTCGGGACTGAACTTGTGGACCTGGTGGCCCTTGGTACCCGCTTCGTTCTGAGCGAAATCGGTCACCCAGACGTTGCCCGCGCTGTCGACGTGGATGCCGTGGGGCACCACCATCAGGCCGCCTCCGAAGTTGGCCAGTACTTCGCCCGTGTTCCGGTCGAACTTGAAGACCGGGTCCACGGGGTTGGAGTCGCAGTCGACGCCACCGCTGCCGAGACCGCCCGATCCGCAGCGCTCGTATGCCCATATGTGGCCGTCGTTGGGATCGAGGTCGATCCCAGCCGTCGTGCCCCACTCCCGGCCCTCGGGCAGCTCACCCCAGTTCTGGACGACGGTGGGGGCCGGGTTGGAGACGCCTTCACCGGTGATGGGATTGCCGGAGCCTCCCGTCATTGCCTGGCTCGGGGAGGACTCGGCCTGCGGTGTGCACGCCAAGGGTAGGAGCGCGGCTCCAGCGAGGAGTGCATAGCGAGCGAGACGGATCTTCATCGGGCCTTCCTTTCTGACTGCATTGACGGGTCCCACGGATGGCGGTGACGCCGACCCTGGCGCCGTTGCCCCCTGGGACAGATGCGGGGTCGGGAAAGTGGGGTCCCGAGCCTCTCGGGGCCAGTCGGTTCGCTTCACCGCCGTGTGTCTTGTCCATACGCCCGATCGTCCTACGTTGCCCACCCCGAGGGAGGATGGTGCGGCGCGGCCGGCCACGCCTCCCACGGGCATTCAGGCACTAGAACGACCCACATCAGGAATCTCACCCAATGAAGACCCGACTCCTCGGCGCAGTCCTCGCTCTCTCACTCGCGATCTTCGCGCCTCCGGCGATCGCCCAGGACGCCATCCCGAGCATCGCGGAGCGGACCGCGGGGATGGAGCGAATGGAAGGGTTCTTCGACCTCTACTGGGACGACGCCACCGGCTCGCTCTTTTGGGAGATTCCCGCTCTCGACAGCGAGTTCCTCTACCAGATCTCCATGGGGTCGGGCCTAGGCTCCAACCCCGTGGGCATCGACCGCGGACAGCTCCGGGGGACGCACGTTCTCGAGGCCCGTCGGGTCGGTCCCCGCGTCCTCCTCATGGAGCCTAACTACCGCTTCGTGGCCCAGAGTGACAATCCTACGGAGGTGCAGGCCGTGCGTGATGCCTTTGCTCCGTCGGTGCACTGGGGCTTCGACGTCGCAGCCGAGACCGGCGAGCGCGTCCTCGTAGACGCCACCGCATTCTTCCTCCGTGACGCACGGGGCGTCATCGACCAACTGCGCGCCCGGGGCCAGGGCACCTTCACCCTCGACCGCGACCGCAGCGCCATCCATCTCCCCAATACCCAGTCCTTTCCGGAAAACACGGAGGTGGAGGCGATCCTGACGTTCACCTCTCGCGACCCCGGAGGTCTGGTGGCCGGTGTGGCCGCCACCGGTGAGGCGGTGACACTGAGGCAGCACCACTCGTTCATTCAGCTTCCGGGTCCGGGTTTCGAGACGCGGATCGCCGACCCACGGGTGGGGGTGAACGGACCGACGCTCTACGACTACGCCACCCCCATCGACCAGGACATGCGAGTCCGCCTGTCCGCGAAGCACCGCCTGGAGCGTACGAACCCCGACGCGGAGCGGTCGACCGCCGTCGAGCCCATCGTCTACTATGTCGATCCGGGGACACCCGAGCCCGTACGCTCGGCCCTCATCGAGGGGGCTGCGTGGTGGAACGATGCCTTCGAGGCCGCCGGCTACGTTGACGCCTTCCTCGTGGAGCTGCTCCCAGACGGAGTGGACCCCCAGGACATCCGCTACAACCTCATCCACTGGACCCATCGCCGGACCCGAGGCTACTCCTACGGCAATACCGTCACAGACCCGCGCACGGGTGAGATCATCCGGGGCGTGGTGAACCTCGGGAGCCTGCGCCTCCGACAGGACTATCTCCACGCCCAGGGCATGGTGGCGCCCTTTGGCGGAGGCATCTCCCAGGAGGAAGACTCCGACGGCGGCGAGTTCGCCGATGCGCCGGTCTTCGACTACCTGGCTCAAGTCGCCCCGACCACAGATCAGGTGGAGATGGCGCTGGCCAGGGTTCGGCAGCTCTCGGCCCACGAGGTCGGGCACACCATCGGCTTCCCCCACAACTACATGGCGAGCGCCTACGGCCGTGAGAGCGTCATGGACTATCCGGCGCCCTACGTGCAGATCACCAACGGCGAGATCGACCTTTCCGATGCGTACGTCCAGCGCATCGGCGAGTACGACGAACTGTCGGTGGACTGGCTCTACCGGGACTTCCCCGATGGTGCCGACGTGGAAGCCGAGCTCAACGGGATCGCCGAGCGCAGCCTCCGCGAAGGCCTCATCTACATGGGCCACACCAACAACAACTTCATCGGCGCGGCCCATCAGTTCGCAAGCGTGTGGGACAACGGATCGAATCTGGTCGATCACCTCAAACTGGAGATGGAGGTGCGCAACATCGGCCTGGAGCGCTTCGGAACCAGTGCCATCCGCCCCGGCGAGCCCCTGTCGAATCTCGAATACGTCCTTCTGCCCCTCTACATGCACCACCGCTTCCAGCTACGCTCGGCCATCCAGAGCCTCGGCGGTGCGGACTATCGATACGCCCTGAAGGGCGACGGTCAGACCCCGTTCACGGTGGTGCCGGCCGAAGAACAGCGGGATGCTCTCGAGACCGTCCTCCAGACACTGGACGTCGACTTCCTGGCGCTGCCCGACGACGTCGTCGATCTCATCCCTCCGCCGGCGTTCCGTCACGACGAGGGCGAGGAGTTCGCCGGCCACACCGGGCTCATCTTCGACCCCCTGGCGGTGGCTGAAGCGTCGGCCGCGTTCACGGTGGGCGAGATCCTGCAGCCGGAGCGGATGGCCCGACTGGTCTACTATGGCAGCAAAGGCGATTACCCCGATCTCCTGGATGTCATCCACGGCCTCATGGAGGCAACCTGGGGTGCCACGCAGCCTGCGAGCGACTACCACACGGAGATTCTCCACGCTGCCCAGCGCACGGTGGTCGACCAGCTCATGCAACAGGCGGCACGCGACGACAATCCGGCATCCGTCCGCTCGATCTTGGCCGCCACTCTCGACGAGTTGGCGTCGCGCATCGACGCCGAAGCGGAGCCGACGGAGCACGAGCGCCTGGTCGCATCCGATATCCGACGTTGGCAGCTGCGCATCGAGAACACCGTTCCCGGACCGGTCCTCGAACTCCCGGCGGGTGATCCCATCGGGGGAAGCTCCAGAAGCGGAAACCGCGGAAGGCGCTAGACGAAGGCGAGAAAGCCCCCGGAGAGCGTCGGCTCCCCGGGGGCTTCCAATCAAGGACTACCGCCGCGTCGTCAGACGGCGCAGGCCATGTCCTGTCCGCAGCACAGCGGCGACTTGATCATCCCGTGACCGTCAGGGCACTTGGATACTTCGACCTCCACGCCCGAGTCGGTGGTGATGGTGCCGTCGACCAAGGGCTTGCCGCAGGTCGCGCACGACACGTTGACGCTCATGCCGCACTTGTCACAGGTGTACGTCGCCATCGTTCGTATTCTCCCTTCTCGGTGAAGTAGCTCGGAGGCCCGTCGATCCCCGGTACCTCCCGGGCCGGCACATTAGCGTGTCGGCTCCGCGTGTCCAGTGCTGGCCACGACGCGTCACCTTCACGGAAGGGGGGACGCCCGCCCTCTCAACGCACACCCACCCACCCCTTCACCGAGTCGAAGAGCTTCTCAGAGTCGTAACCGACGCCGTGCTTGAAGACCAGGGTCATCCTCCGGAACGCGTCGAGATCGTTGCGGGGATCACCCCGCATGAGCACCAGGTCGGCGTCCATTCCCACCTCGACGGTCCCGATACGATCTCCCGATTCCAGATACTCGGCGCCGTTCCGCGTCGCGACCTCCACCGCCTGCTCGACGGTGAGTCCCAACTCAACCAGGAGTTGCAGGGCACGTTGGTTCGCGTACCCGGGGACGACGTCTCCACCGCCGGTGGGATCGATGCCGGCCACCAGCGTACCACCGGCGTCGTAGAAGGCCTTTTCCATGGCCATGTATTTCTGAAGCAGACGGGTGCCCGTCTCGCCGCGGGGCCGTGCGAGTGACGCCATGATCCGCGACCGGAACTGTGGCAGGATGGCCTCCCGCGCGCCCTCTGGCGGCGGTGGCCGGTCCTGGGCGCTGCGTTCGACGACGTTCAGTGTCGACGTGATGGCAACGTCGTTCGCAATGAGGTGCTCGATGACATCCGTGAAGGCCCGGCTCTCCAGATCAAGATCGAGGTAGCTCTGCTGCGCGCCCTGGGGGCACACGTCTGGCTGTTTGTCCTCCACCCAATCGGTCGCGGCGAAAAAGCCGTGCTCCAGA
Source organism: Gemmatimonadota bacterium (assembly GCA_013002885.1). Taxonomy (GTDB): domain Bacteria; phylum Gemmatimonadota; class Gemmatimonadetes; order Longimicrobiales; family Gaopeijiaceae; genus UBA2589. The sequence goes on from JABDLS010000004.1 coordinate 5,041, forward strand.
TTGTCGATGCCCAGGTCGGCGGCCTCCCGATACGTGATGGAGCAGAGGTGACCCGTGACCTTGGCGCCACGAGCGTGGGCCGCCTCGATGGCGGCCCCCAGCGTCGCCCGATCGATGAGGTTGTACGCCTTGAACGACGTGACCCCCTGGTCCATCCAGAAGTTCACGAAGGCCCGGGCCTCGTCGGGCGTCGAAAGCTGCGGCATGGCCCGGACGAAGCCTCCGGGCCCCTCGAGGTACGGCCCGGTCACGTCGATGTCCGGTCCCACCATCCGCCCCTCCTCGACGTGCTGGCGAACGCGCAGGTCGGTGTACGTGTCGACGCTTCCGCCGGTCCGCATCGTAGTCACGCCACCCGCCAGGTAGAGGGGAGGAAACGAGACCTCGTTGGTGTTGTACCGGCGCTCACCCGACGGGTAGAAGAGGTGCTCGTGTAGCATCACCAGCCCCGGCATGAGGGTCTGGCCCGCGCCTTCGATGATGCGCGCACCCTCGGGAACACCCACGTCGGCGACCGAGTCGACACGCCGGATGACGCCGTCGCGGACTTCCACGGACATACCTTCTCGTGCTGCCCCGCCGGTGCCGTCGATGAGGACGACGTCCCGGATCACCACGTGAGACTCGGGTACCGTCACGAAGGCCTGGACCTGGGCGGAGAGGGCCTCGTAGGCGTTCGATGGTGTCCATGCGCCGTCGCGCCATTCATCGAAGCGGCGGCGCAGCTCTGTTACGGGGTTGGGCCCTTCGCGGGGCGTCGTGTGGGAGAGCGCGAGCCACGGCGCGGCGGCGGTGCCCTGGTCCGTCATGCCGATGTTCTCGGCGGCATACGGAGGATCGTCGCCGCCGGCCACCAGTATTACGGCCGTGGCCGCCGTCGACGTGATGCCGTCGCGGTTGCATCGGATATCGCCGCCGGCCTCGGAGCCGGCCTGAAGTCCCCGCATGAGACGGTCGGCCAGCGTGTTGCGGCCGGGCTCGTCGCGAAGAAACGCCTCCAAAGACCCTGCCACCACCGCTTCGCTCACCAGGGTGTTGCCCTGAGCGGTGACCGCCATACCCGGATCCGCACGGATTCCCGTCCAGTCCGACGTGCCTTCCCCCGTGAAGCCCGCGATATCCACGACGCCATCCGAGAGGGTGATGACGCCGTACTGCCGACGTGCCGTCACCGTGTCGACCAATGCATCGGTGACCCGAGCGATGACCTCCTGAGCACCGTAGCCCGCCTGTAGAAGCTCGTAAACGCGATTACGGTTCTCGAGATTCCACGCAGCCTGCACCGCGGCGACTCCCTTGCCGGGGACCAGCACGGCGACACCGTCTCCGAACGTCTCGGGGACGCACGAGGCCATCGCAACGCCTACCTCACCCGTCTCGGGGTCCATGGCCGCGATGGACCAGGTGGTCATGTCGAGCTCGGCAATGCGCTCCGCTCCGGCAGTCTGTGTCTGGGCGCGAAGGCCGGTCGAAGCGACCACGAACGACATGGCGGCTACGGCTGCGGCTCGCGTGGTGAGACCCACACGGCAGGTCCAGGAGTGGGAAGCCCGTGAAGTGACGTGGGTCAGGAGGCGTGGCATCCGCATTGAGTGGGGTTCCGGTCGGGAGTCATCGAAGAAACGGGGCCCCCGGCTCTGCCGAGGACCCCGTGCCATTCTTCATGCGCACTGGCCAGCGACTCCTGTGAGCCCCGGCCCGTGCATTCGATCAGTCGGGCAAGGCCAGGGCGAAGTTGCCCCCGTTGGTGTTGACGACGATGTACTGCTTGCCCTCGTGCATGTAGGTCATCATGCCGTAGCGGTTGTTGTCCGGCATGGGCACACGGCCGACCTCTTCGCCGGTGGCCTTGTCCACCGCGAACAGCATCGGGTCGTTTTCGCTGTCGTAGCCGGCATACACCAGCATGCTCGGCGTGGCGAACAGGGCGGCCTGGCGACCACTGCCCGTCCTCGGATCAGGCTGGCCCTCGAGGGCCGGGTGCTCGAGAACGTAGTTCGGCGTATCACCGATGGGGGTCCACCAAAGGTGCTCGCCGGTGTTCAGGTCGATGGCGGTGATCTTGCTGTATGGAGCCTTCCAATACGGCAGACCATCGATACGGCCCGGGCTCGCGGACGGTCCGGGTACCCATTCGGTGATGGACGTTCCGGTGGGTTGCTCCGTCAGGTCTTCTGCAACGCCGCCATCGTCCTTCTCGGGTCCAGGAATGAGAATCCGAGCGCTGCACCCCTTCTGCGAAGGCACGTAGATGATACCCGACTCGGGGTCGAGGGCCGGCGTGCCGTCGATGTTCGTCCCACCGACGTCCGCCGGACACCATAGCGCCGCGACCTTCCCGATGTCGTTGTCGCGATGGAGCGGGGGTAGGAAGAGCGGCCCGATCTGGAAGTCCTCCAAGGCCTCGATGGCCTTCTGCCGAAGTTCCGGCGTGAAGTCGATGAGATCGTCTTCACTCAGGCCCTGCATGTCATACGGAGCGGGCTTCGTCGGAAAAGGTTGCGTCTCCGGCATCTTCTCGCCCGGCACCAGCGACTGGGGTACCGGCCGATCCTCGATTGGCCAGATAGGCTGACCGGTCTCGCGGTTGAATACGTAAAGGAACGCCTGCTTCGTGGCCTGGGCCACGATGGGCGTCTCCACACCGTTGATCATGACATCCGCCAGGACGGGCACCTGGGGCGTGTCGTAGTTCCAGATGTCGTGCTTCACGAGTTGGTAGTGCCACGCCCGCTCACCCGTCTCCACATCAAGAGCGATGAGGCTCGTGCTGAAGAGGTTGTCCCCGGGCCGGAAGCCGCCGTAGTAGTCCTGCGTGGCTCCGTTGGTAGGGACATAGACCAGGCCCAACTCCGGGTCGGCGGACAGCGGCGCCCACGACGAGATGTCCCCGGTCCACTCCCAGGCGTCGTTCTCCCAGGTGTCGTGGCCGAACTCGCCGGGCTCGGGAATCACATCGAACTTCCAGAGCTTCTGGCCCGTGCGGGCGTCGTAGCCGAGGATATCCCCAGGTATGTTCTCCGTGCGGGTCTGGTTGTACCCCTGCTCCGCGGAGTTGCCCACGACCACGACCCCGTTGACCACGAGGGCGGGCGAGGAACTGGTGATGTAGCCCTGCTCCAAGGGGATGCCCTCTCCGGCGTCGTCATACTGGTAGCCGAGCCCATCGGGGCCGAGAAGATCGACGACCCCGGTCTCCGGGAAGCCTTCGATGTCCACGGAACCACCGAAGCCCTCGATGTGCTCACCGGTGTGGGCGTCGAGGGCGTGGAGGAAGAAGGCCGGCGAGATGAGGAAGACGACGTCGTTGCCGTCGATGTTCGCGTAGGCGACACCCTTCCCGTGGTTCTTCCGCATGGAGTATGCCCAGCGGAAGGTCTCTGGCTCGGTGTAGGTCCAGATCTCCTCGCCCGTGCCCGGATCGGTGGCCACCACCGTCCGGTACTCGCTGTGGACGTTGATGAGCATGCCGTCTATGTAGATCGGCGTCGAGCGGGCGTTCACCGAGCCCAGGTGCGACGCGTCGTACTCCCACGCCACCTCGAGGTTCGAGAAATTGCTCGGGTTGATCTGGTCCAGGTCGCTATAGCGCTGCCCAGCGAGGTCCCCGGTAATGACGGCCCAATCACCACTCGTGGTGACGCCGTCGGCCCGGTCGCCGTCCGCGCTGCCCGTCGCGTCTCCGCATGCACCGGCGTAGAGGGCGAACGCCCCCAGCGCCAACAAACGGGTCGGGAGAAAAATCGATCGCGACATGCCAATCCTCATCTGCAAAGCTTTAGGTTTCGGAAGCTCGCCAAGATGCCGGTGATGGCGCGGTCGCGCCAGGGGTGAGAGGGCTTTCTCAGCACCAACGAACGCGCACTCGGTACTCCACGCGGGTCTCTCCATCGGCCTCGACCTCGGGCACCATCGTGAAGGTCCAGGCATCCACCTTCTCGAAGGCATGCGTGGACGAGATGATCTCCCAGTCGCCGCCCACGGGCTCGACGAGAATGACCTCGACGTCTTCGTCCTTGTGGTTACGGAGATCCACTCGCCACGTGCTCTCGGACACGCAGCTCGAGATGACCCGGTAGTCCATCTGGCGCCTGTCGCCCACGACGTCGAAGGCCTCGCCCATCTTGATGCGGAGCTCCTCGTTGCGGGGGGTGTGGTCGATGAGATCCTCACCGATGAACTGTTGGGCGCCGTCCCCATCACGCTTGTAGACACGGACCGTACCCTTCGGCAAAGGCATGCCGAGGCCGTTGTCTTCGCTGTTCTCGAAGTCGAGGAAGACACCGACCTTCTGGTTCGACGTCACCTGGCCGTACTGCCCGCGATAGTAATGAGCGGGTGCGCCCGGGAAGATCAGCCGCTTGACCACGCCGAAATCGTCGGACTCGAGCAGCGTGACCTGCTTCTGCTCGTTGTTCATGACATCGGCCGGACGGCCGAGGGTGTACAGGTGGTACTCGAAGAACGCGTCCTCGGTGAAGCCGCTGGCCTCGGCGGCCATGGCCACATCCATCATCCGGCCGCGGGCGGCATCGGGGCGCATGTTGCCCTGAACCCTCTGGACGTCACCGGCCACGAGCTGGAGTCTCGCGTCTTCGTACGACGTTCCGCTCTGGTTCATGAGGGTGACCCACCCCGTGAGGGATGCGGCGCTGTCGTCCTCGTCGAGTACCATGACGTAATCCGACTTCCAGTTCAGGCTGTTGGTGAGGTACGTCACCTCCACCTGCTGGCGGCCACCTCCGGTATCGAGGCGCCATAGAAGCGTTGGCTCGGCGATGAGGTTGTCGGGGAGCTCCGGGAAGCCGAAACGCCCCGGGTAGTTGAACGTGATCTCACCGTCGATGCGGAGGATGGGTCCTCCGTTCACGGAGAGCACTTCGGCCTCTACGACCTCGTCGATGCCTGTCTGCGGATTCGTCCGATAGACGTTCACGGTCCGCCCTACGTACTTCTCCAGGAGCTTCTGAGGGCTCAACAGGTCGAACTGGTAGTTCTGCTCGAGGACGGCAAACCGTCCGTCGCTCAGCGGCCGAATGTGGACGGTTTCGGGCTGAATGCCCGACGCCACATCCGCGAACTCGACGTTGGCGAGGCCGCGGGACAGGTCCAGGGTGCGGATCTCGCGGACGAGTCCAAAGTTCTGATTGTAGACGGTGATCGACACCGACTCTCTTTCCTGCGCCGTCGAGCGGTCCTTCGGCGCTTCCTGCAGAAGTCGGGTCGACGTCACGTGTGTCGCACCTTCGTTCGTGACCGTGGGATGGAGGTTGGCGACGGTCGCGTCGGACGCTCCAGAAAGGACGATCAGGCTGGCGGTTATCGCGATCAGGCGTTTCATGGGGGCTCTCTCCGTTTCTTTGTGGATTGCACTCCCCCCGGGGTGCTCGTGCCGTGTTCGAGAGAAGTAGACGGCGAGCCGCCTCGATCTTGCACACAGACGACGCGGATGCTTGAAGGTCCAAGAGTGCACACACTCTGCCTTTCAAGCGCTAAGATTAGGCCTCTGCCCACGAGCCCTCCCTGAAACGCCATGTCCCAATCGTCATCCAATCATTGGCTGAAAGACGTCGCGGCCCACGCCGGACTCGATCTCCCCCTGGCCAGACGGCCCGACATTGCCGCCCTCCGTCAGGCGTGGCCCAGGGTCGCGGAGCACTGCAAGCTCCATGACGACCGGTTCACCAAGAAGATCGCCGGCTTCTTCCGCATCGGTGTGGCCGACGTGGACACGTACGATCCACAGGCAGTGAAGATGGTCCCCGAGGCCGTTGCCCGGCGCTACGGGATCCTGGCTCTGAGCGCCACCGGCGACACCATCGTCGTCGCGACCTCAGACCCCGCCAATCGGGCAGCCCACCGGGAGATCGTCGCCCACGCCAGCCGGAAACCGGTCTTCATGCTGGCCAGCCCGGTCGCACTCGCTCGGACGCTCGAGCGCGCCTACGCCCCGGCCAGAGCTCCGAAGAACGCTCTACAGACCCTGGTGGCTCAGGTGGCCGACAGCGACTTCCAGGTCGTCACGAACCAGGGCAAGGGGATGTTCACGAGCTTCGAGCTCGAAGATCCATCGGTGGTCAAGCTCGCCGACGTCATTCTCAAGCAGGCGGTGCGCTACCGGGCCACAGAGATCCATATCGAGCCGGGCCACGAGCAGGGCCGCGTTCGGTACCGCATCGACGGAGTACTCCAGCACGTGGTCGGCTTGCCGTCGGCGGCCCACCAACGCCTGGTGGCTCGTCTGAAGCACCTCGCTTTCGATCAACCGGGGATGAACCCCGACGACGGCATCCCGGTCCAGGTGAGTCCCGAGGTCGAAAAGCGAGCTCATCTCCTCACTACGCCGACACCCGACGGCGAGCTCGTCTCTGTCCGCCTCCTCGACCCACACGACGTACCGACCATCGAGTCGCTGGGATTCGCGAGCCTGGAAGCGCAGAAGATCCACCAGATACTCGCCCGGAAGGAAGGCCTGGTCCTCGTCACGGGTCCTGCCCGCTCCGGGACGACGAGCTTTGTCTACGCCGCCCTCTCGGCGCTGAAGGACGAAAGCGTCATCTCGCTCGAAGGGCGTCCTGAACTCGTCGTGCCAGGGGTCACCCAGATCAAGTACGACGCCTCCTCCGGGTTGTCCTTCGCCGAGACCCTCGGCCAGCTGCTCGACCGCAGCCCGGATGTCATCCATGCCGGTGAGATCCGGGACCTCGCAACTGCTCGCATCGCGCTCCGTACGGCCGTAACAGGCCGGAAGGTTCTGGCCAACGTACACACCTCGGACGCGGTTTCAGGCGTCCGGCGCCTCATCGACATGGGCCTCGCCGCGGGGCGACTCGCCGAGTCCCTTCACGCCGTCATTTCGCTCCGGCTGGTTCGCAAGCTGTGCCAGGAGTGCGCGCGGCCCTTCGACCCGGCCCGCGACGCCAAATCGCGTGAAGCCAAATTGGCCTCGGTGCTCGGCATCCAGCCGGTGAAGCGGGCGGTGGGGTGCAAGGCGTGCGCCGGAACGGGGTACAAGCATCAGATCCCCATCCCCGAGGTGCTCCTGGTCACGGGTGAGATGCGAGCCGTTCTCGGGCGCGATCCCAACGACGCAGAGCTCCTCCGCGCAGCTCAGGCCGACGGCATGCGTACGTTTGCCGAGGTCGGCCTCGAGCGCGTGTCCCTCGGGGAGACCACCGTGGAGGAGCTCGAACGGGTCCTGGGCGTGGTGCCCATGCGCGACGAGAAGGCCGACGAGATGGGCCCCATCATGGTCGTGGACGATGACGAACAGGATCGCATCCTGGTAGCGTCGCTCCTGTCCGACATGGGCTTCGATGTCGTGCAGATGGAGGGTGGCGAATCGGCCCAGGCAGCGATCGAGTCCGGCGACGAGGCTTTCTCACTCGTCGTCATGGACCTCTACATGCCCGGAATGGACGGCAAGGAGCTGATCCGCGTCATCCGCCAGCAACTGTCCACTCAGGCGCTTCCTGTCATCGTCCTTACGAGCTCGGCCAACCCCCGCGACGAGCTCGAGCTACTGGAGGCGGGCGCCGACGACTTCCTCGTCAAGCCGGTGGAGGCCAAGCGGCTCGAAGCTCGGGTACGAGCCGTGCTGCGCCGCAGCGGCGTCAGAATCCACTAGCCGGGCCGGCGACCGGTATCCGGGACCGCGAACGGCCCGGCGTTCCTATGGATCAGCCCTCGGCGAACCGCTTCCGTAGGGCTTTCGTGGTCATCGAATACGACCGCATGGCCGACAGGGGGTCGTAGGCGACCAGGACTTCGCCGCGGTTGCCCAGGCGATCGGGACGGCCTTTTGAGAACGCCATCAGGGTCCGGGCCAGGCCTTCTTGGGTCTCTCCTTCAGGGAGCCCCTCCATCTCACGCGTGAAGAGCACGTTGAGGGGCAAAGGCTGAGGACGACCCTCCAACAATGCGAGGGTGAGGACCGCCACGAGAGCGTTGTGGGGGAAGTTGAAGTGGAAGGCCAACGGCGCGTACTCGGTCTTCGTCGGCTTGTGCCGCTCGAAGGCCTCCAGGAGGCTCGGCGCGTGAGCTTCCAGGAGCGCCGACACCTCGTCGCACGCCTCCGAATGCGCGGCGAAGGCGGGCGGACGACTCCCGGTGAAAGCCCAAGGGTCGGCGGCCAGGCCCTGAAGGAGTGACTCGGCAATGTGATCCCTGTCCTCCTGAGGCGCGCCGGCTTCCTCGGCCTCGACCCACCCGCGCAGCAGGGTTACCACCACGTCGAGCAACCATGGATAGTCCCCGACGTTGTCCGCGCGCATCCGGACCACATCTCGCCCGTACATGAGCCAGAAGCCCCAACGCAGATGAGCGCTCAGGACCGACGCCGAGACACGGGCAAAGGCAAGGCGCCTCGTGCTCCCGAGCTCGGCCACCCGGGTGATGATCCTGTCGTAGGCCTGCTCCTCGGGGTGAAACTGGCTCAAAGCATAGATGAGGAGGGTCTCTGCGTCGTCCACGAATTGGTGGCCGCTCCCGTCCTCCCCCTGCAGAGCCTCCAACAGGCTCTGGACCCGGGCCAGAGCCAGATCGGGGTCCCCGGCGTCCCACGCCCTCATGGCGCACAGAGCCAGGAGGTGGAGGAAGTAGTAGTCGAGGAGGATGGAGAGCACGACCGCGGGATCGGGGTCCTTCGGTCCTGCCCGTAGGAAGAAGTCGACCATGAGGACCGGGACCATGTCCTCCGTGAACTCGTGCGTCCGATGATTCCAGGAGTGGAGAACCCGGAAGCCGTCCTTGCGCGTGCGAACGTCGAGTCGCCGGACCAGGTGCGCTACATCGAATCGCTCCGCTCCGGCCACGAAACGATGTTCCGACATGCTCCCTCGGAGCCGGCCCATCCAGTCGACGAAGTCGCCTCGGGCCCGCATCCCGTCGAGGACCTCACCTCTGGAGCGTCCATTCAACGCGCCATCCAGAGCGTCGAGCAGCTGGGTCAGGTCCTGATCGGCAGCGGACATGTGGCTCCGGCCTCAGCGCTGGAAGTAGTCGCGCAGCTCGTCGAGGGCGTTGGTGTGCGTCATGGCCGCCATGAGGAGGACCCGCGCCTTCCAAGGACTCAGGTTGTCGGCCTGGACGGCACCGATGTCGAGGAGGTCGATGTTGTTGGCGTAGAGCGGCACGATGCGGCCGGTGGTGACCCGCGAGGACACGACCACCGGAATACCCGCGGCCCGGACCCTCCTGAGAACCTCGAGGGTGGGGGAGCTGACGTGGGCGAGCCCCAAACCCGCGACCACGACTCCGTCGAGCTCCCCGGCTTCGAACTGGAGCTCGAGACCTCTCGCATCGGCTCCAGCGTACTGGGCCACGATGACCACGTCGTCGGCGAGTTCGGCCCCGGCGGGGATCGTGATCGTCTGTCGGCGGGTGGGGGCTCGGTAGAAGCGCACGGCGTCCAGATCCGCCACACCGAGGAGGCCGAAGTCCAGCGTCTGAAAGGTCTCGACGGCGAGGGTGTTGGTCTTGGTCACCTCTCGGGCTGCATTGATCTGCCCGTTCATGACGACCATCGTCCCCATACCCACGGCTTCGTCCGACACGGCCACCCGCACGGCGTCGAGCATGTTCCTCGGGCCGTCCGTGTCCCACATGGTCGGCGCTCGCTGCGCACCGACGACGACCACCGGCTTGTCACTCGTCACGGTGAGGTCGAGGAAATACGCCGTCTCCTCGAGGGTGTCGGTCCCATGGGTGACGACCACTCCTCGGATCTCGGGTCGTTCGAGGAGCGCGTTGGCCCGCCGGGACAACCGCATCCAGATCTCAGGGGTCATGTCCCGGCTGTTCACGTTTGCGATCTGCTCCACCGAGACCTCGGCGATCTCCGACAGTCCCTCGACGGCCTCGACGATCTCGTCGCCTGTGAGTGCCGCCCGCAGAGCTCCGATCTCCTCGTCGTACGTGCTGGCTATGGTCCCCCCGGTGGCGAGAACGACCACCCGCGGAAGCTCGTCTTCGGCCGCCCCTGCCTGGGCCGCGGCATGCGCCGGAGCCAAGCCGACGGCCACGGCGGAGCAAAGAAAGGGAATCACCGCATGAGCCGGAGCGAGGCGAATGATCATGACAAGTCCACGATTCCGTTGGGGGTCTGGAGACGAGCGACGAGGCGGGGAGCATGGCCGTTCGAGACGGATGTGTCGAGGCCGAGGGCACGCAACATCGGCTCGACCTCCGCGGCTCGGGGATGCTCCACGCGAACGTCGAGGCATGCGCACTCCTCCGGCATCGTATCCGAGGGGTGGGGGCTCCCCGCCCAGTCGATGCAAAAGGGGATGACCCCGCCGGCCCGATCCAACCACGGATCGGTGAACGTCCACGAGAGCGTGGACCCATCGGGTCGTTTCCGCGAACCGCTCGTCGGCTCCCCGAGATCGAGCCCGGCTCTACGCGCGGCTTGGATGGCCTCCTGGAGGTCACCGGCCCGCACGCACCACGAGGCCAGCCGTGGCGTATCCAGGTCATCGAGGCCGAACCACCGCGGTCGCGAGGGCGCAGGCTGCGACGGGTCCGGAGCAACGACTTCCAGGTAGGCTCCGCCGGCCAACCCGAAGAGCCGGTTGTGCGTGCCCAGACCCAGGTGCCGTCCACCGGGCGAGGACGAGACGCCGAGTAGCTCCTCCACCGCCCGGACGCCCTCGTCGAGGTCGGGGACGGCATAGACCAGGTGATCGAGGTCAGGCACATGGCGGTCGAGTTCAGCCATGACGCCGGCGCTTCGTCATCGCGTCCATTCGTCCGTCTCGGGAATGACCAGTCGGACGGTTCGGATGGGGTCTGTACTGGCCACGGCCACGTGGTACTCATCACGAGGCGAAAGCCAGCGAAGGCGACCCCCGGAGGCGGCAGCCTCGGTATCGAGGACTTCCGTGTCTCCGCGCATCATGAGGCGCAGGCCAGCCCCGTGCCGCTTGGCGAGCGCCTCCTTGGCCGTCCAGATACGCATGAACTCCCGCTCGAGGTCCTCCCCTTCAAGGCCGTCCAACGCTCGCCCTTCGGCCGCGTCGAACCACCGGCTGGCGATCCCTTCGGCCCGCGGGACCCTCCGGCGTCGCTCGATATCGAAACCGATGCTCTTCGACGTGCCCACGGCGACCCCGTAGAGGTCACCGGAGTGCCCTACAGAGAATGGGAAGGTGGCGCCGTCGACTGGAACGAGGACCGGCTTCCCACCTGGTGCTGTCACGATCTCGACGGCTTCCGCGCCACGCCCGAGGTAGTGGGCCAGGACGCAGCGCATGGCCGAGCGTCGAACGAGCAGACGGCGACGCAAGGTATCGGTGGCCATGCGGTCGGCCCGGGCCCGGTCCGCGCCAGAGGTGATGTTCCGGTCCGCCAGTGCGTCGCACCACGGCGCCGTCAGGTCGAGAATCCAGACATCGACGACCTCGTCCTCGGGAAGGGACCGGGGAAGTGAGGTCCGGCTCGGGTTCATGAACCGCCAGAGCGAACTCGGATCGCGAACGACGGAACCTCGTAGATACGGAGGCCGTCCACCCATTGGGTGCCGAAGACCTTCACGGTCAACGACTCGCCCTCCACCACGTCGACCTCGAGCGCCTCGACCTCCGTGACCACCTCGTCGTTGCGGGGAACGACCTGGCCTCGGTACTTCCACGACAGGGGGAAGTCGACGATGGGGTGTTCCCACACCGGGTTCTCGATGGTGTCGAGCCACCCCTTCAGGTGCATCAGCGCCCGCGCTGACTGGACCAGCGCCTCCAGACCCAACGAGCCCGGCTGAACCGGGTCTTCGTAGAAGTGTGCCTTGAAGTACCAGGCGTCGGCGTGGATACGCTGATAGGTACGGATCCGCCCCAGCCCTGACTCCCCGGCGTCCGGCCAGAACCCGGTGACCTCGTCGAGCATGCGCATCTTTCCGCTGGCCATGCTCGGAAGGTGTGCCAGCTCCCCTCCACCATCTACGAGGGACAGGACGGGCGTGGGCGACGGCTCGTCGCGCCGCGCTCGCATCTCGTCGGTCATGGGAAGTCCCTTCTGCGCCTCCAGGACCTTGGGGCTGAAGAAGCCGAAATCGGTGGTCAGCGTCATCACCGGACCGTCTTCGTCTTCGCACGTCACTTCGAAGAAGACGATGCTGGTTCCGGCAGCCTTGGCGGCCCGGGTGAGCCTGGTCGTCAGCTTCAGCGTCCCCATGTCGGGCCCGATGGGCTTGTGGAGGATGCAGTCTTCACCGTCGAGGTTCCGGAAGGCGACGTCCCCCTCGGTGTCCTTGAAGAAGTTCAGGTACGAGGCGAACCAGCCGCAGGGCTGGAGGAGGGCCTCCACGATGACGGCGAAGGGCATGTGTCCCTGGCCCTCGTCGAAATACCACGCGCCCGGTTCGATGTCGAAAGTGGAAACGAGCGTCCCGCCTTCCTTGGCCGAGCCCGGCTCCACGTCCACGTCGACGATGCTGCTCATGAAGTGGTACGGCGGTCCCGGCAGGCGGGGGCACTTCAGTGCCCCATCGTACTTCGTGAACATCTTGCCGAAGGCGTCGCTGGGCTTGCCCCATGCGCACGAGAGAAGCGCCTCGTAGTCGCCGCGGACGTCACTGTCCCCTGGGCCGACGAGCCGCGGACCCTCGAAGCCCTCCAGATACTCGCGCTTCGTCGTCAGCGGATAGTCGGGCACCAGGCGCAGACCGAAGCGACGGCACTGGAACACCTTGAAGCCGTCGCTCTTGCAGAGGAGCGACGCGTAGACCTCGGGCTCGTCGCCGTCCACCACGTCCTCGATGAAGACCTCGTACTCGAGGGTGTGGGGCCCGTCGGGAATCACCTGGCCCCGGCAGAGGAAGCGGGCCATCTGCCCGGGGACCGGCTCGAACCGCCATCCGTCGCGACCCACCGTGAAGCCCATGGCCGCCATGGTGAACGACAGCGCCTGGGTGGCCGCGTCGGCCATTAGGGTACCCGGCATGCACGGGTCGTTCTTGAAGTGACCTTCGTAGAACCAGGCGTCGACAGGTACCTGGGCCTCCGCACGCAAATAACCCCTTCCCCACGGACCCCCTCGAGGGTCGTACTCGGGGACATGGTCGATGAGCTTCAGACGACCACCGGGAATCGTGGGGGTCCGGGTGTGGACCGCGGCCCGCTCGAAGCCCTCGCCGAAGCAGAGGTCCGCCCTGCCCTCCACCCAGTGCGCGACGTCCTCCTCGCTGAAGCTCAGTTTGGGGCTCAGCAGCGGAGCCGGATCGAGACGGGCGTCGGGATCGGGCTCGTCGTCTTCGGCGTTCCAGAGGACGCCACCCGAGCCCGCCAACTCCTCGTCGGTGAAGAAGCCGGCCTGACCGTTGCGCACCGAGATGAGAAGGCGGTCGCCGACGTAGCAGTCGTAATGGAAGAAGAAGAGTCGGACGTCACCCGTCTTCGCGTGCCCGTCGATATGGATGTCGTATGTGAGCGTCTCACCAGGAGCGGGCAGCTCGCCGAAGAAGGTCAGATCGCAGCCCAGAAGGCGGTAGACGCGGTCGCCTTTGTTCAGGAAGTCGGCGCCGAGCCAAGAGATGAGAAGAAGGTCGGCCTGGCCCGATTCGATGACCACACCGGGCGCCATGCGGCCGGTGTGTAGGTACCAGGCCCCCTCCTGGACGTCGGTCTCGGTGACCACCCGTCCCTTCTTCATCGTGCCAGGCTCGCCCTCGACAGTCAGCGCCCGGTGGGCGAAGAGAAGAGGTGGCTCCGGCATGCGGACCTGGCGGGCGTATCCGTCCTGCTGCTCGAAGAGCTCGCCGAAGATCTCGGAGATCTTGCCACCGGCGTGGATCTCCAGCGCCTCACGATCGAGCCAGGGTGTAGCCGGCATGGTGTCTCGATCGATGGGCGGCGCGATGGGAATGACCGGGCTCGGAGGACCATCCAGCGCCCGGGGCGTGGAGGGTCGGGCAGGCTCGGACGGGGGTGCGGTCCCGTTGGCAGATCCACGGGCCTGGGGCGTTGCTCCGCCGGTGTCCGGGGTCGACCCACCGACCTCTGGGGTTGGCTCACCAGGAGCGGTCGGATCTGGCGATGGTGATGCCGGTACAGCCGGCGGGGCCGAAGGCGCCACAACCGCCGACACGGGCGCACCGGCGCTCATCGAGGCGGGGGCGGACCCTTTCGACGCGTGCGCGACAGGCGTGCTCGGCGGGACGTGGTCACCGAACTGAAGGGCGAGAAACCGCTCGTGGATCTCTTTCTGTTCCCAGAGGAAGTCCTCGTGAGCCCGAGCCACCTGCTCGAACAACCGCAGGGCCGGATCGTCTGCGGGGCCGGCGGCCGCCGAGCGGCCGTTGTCACCCGAGTACCGACCCTTACCGACCGTTTGGGGCCTGCCCACCCCGACAGATGCAACCGAGGCTTCCGAGGGCGCCCCGCCCCGGCGCTCGCCCTCCGAGAGGGAAACGGTGAAGTGCCTCGCCACATCGTAGCCGAAGCCCGAGGGTGGAGGAGGCGCCATTTCGTGCCCTTCTGCGGCTGGGGTCTGGTCGTTCATGTTCGGTGCGAAGCTGTCGGGCCAGACGATGTCAGGCGCGTGAGCGGTGAGTCGGAGGAGGGCACCTTCCGGCTCGGCCAGAGGCTTGGCGCCCTCGTGAAGGTCGGCCAGGCGGGCCACGAAACGATCGAGCTCCATGGGGATTCCCGCGGTCCAGAGCCTGGCCACCGACCGCGCCAGGGGCTCCAACCCAGCGCCGCCGTGAGGGTCCAGGGCGACGACCAGGTGAGGACGATCGCCGAGGACCCGAGCGATGGCGCCGGTGAGTATGGCTCTAGGTCCGTGCTCGATGAAGACTCGAACGCCATCGGCATAGGCCTGCTCGACGGTCTTCGGGAAGTCGACGGGATCGATGGCCTGCTGCGTAATGGCATCGGCCGCCGCATCACGGGTCGGGACGTACGCCCGGTTGCCCGCGTTGGTGTAGAAGCGGACGTCCGGTACCTCGCGGGTGTCGCGCTCATGAATCTCGTGCCAACGCGTCTCGAAGGGCTCCAGCGGAGGGCAGTGGACCACCATGTCCAGACCGAGGTCGATGGCCTTGTTGCGGCCCACCTTCTCAACGACCCGCTCGCAGCCCGCTGCGTCACCGCCGATGACGACGTCCTCGTAGTGATGGATGACGGTGACATACACCCGCTCCTCACCCTGCATAGCCTCTTCGATGACCTTCAGCGGAGCAGCGATGCGGTAGTTGCGCCAATCCGGATGCTCCCCGTCGGAAAGCCCCCAGTACTCGGCGGCCGCTCGGCACTCGGCAGTGAGCTGATTGACGTACATCTCCGAGTCATCGATCTCGGCGAGCATGGCGTCGAGGTCATTCCAGACGCCGAAGGCCATGAGGGAGTTCGTCTCCCCTGAGGACAGCCCCATGGCCACGTCGGGGCGCATGCCGAGGATGGCACGGGTCAACTGCGTGTGGGCCTGACAGACGAATGAGGAGCCCGTGAGCTGCGTCGCCGGCGAGAAGCCAGTGATGTCCTCCCCGTAGAGGTCGGCTGCGAGCTTCGGCGTTCCGGCGAAGCGGACGCAGAGGTTGTGACCGATCTCGGGGAAGGCGAGCAGCAGATCTCGCGCTGCGCCGGGGTACGCCGCCGCCGCCCCGGTGTAGCAGAAGGCCACCTCGCCTTCCGTGGCTCCTCGACCGAAGAAGAGACCCGGCGCCGCCGGCTCACGACCTGCCCCCAGCTCGGCACGGGCGTGCTTCGCCAGACGAGCGAGCTCCTCCTCGGTGGGGGCCACCAGCGCCAGACGGAGTGCTCCGTCCCCTGCTGAAGACAGATGGCCCCCGCTTTTCGCCGTGACCGGATCCACCGCATCGGCCAGTGCCGCTGCCAGCTCGCCCATCGAGTCGGCAGAGTAGAACCGGAACAGCGGAGCGTCCACGGGAGCGATGAAGGGAGAGGTCACCGCTGATGCACGGAGATCTACCCTCCGCCGCAGGCCGGAATGGGCCTCGACGTCCACACGGGTATGGGTGCCGTCCAGGGGGCGAGGGGCCGGCCAGGCTCCCTCCGAATCCAGCTTCGCTCCAAGGTGCGTGGTGACGACCCCGGCGGCTACGTGAAGGAGGCCGGAGGCGCCGTGGGCGTGGCCGAATCGTCGGGTGACTTGGCTCTCTTCTTCCCCGGGCACGAGACTCACCCCCACCGGCCCGTCGGGCCCGTCCTCCGTCGAACCCTCCGGGTTTCCGACTACGTCGTCGAGGGTCGCGAACACATCTGCTCCGCGCTCCCGGGCGACGTCCTCCCGCATGAGGACCAGCGCGACGGCGGCATCACCAGGATTCTGCCGATCGTCTGGGAGGACCACCTCCGCGGCCGCGACGTGGGCCGGCTCGTGGGAGAAGTCCGACGCACCCACGACGGCCGCGTCGACGTCACCGGACCGCAACGCTCGAACGGCAAGTTTGAGGGCGTCGAGGCCCGACAGCTCCTCCCCGGCCACCGTGAAGCCCGGAGCCGTCCAATCCTGCCGGGCATGGACCCGATTGGCAGGAATGTTCGGCATGCAGCCGATGACCCCCGCCGACGTGAGGTGCCTGGCCGATCGTGCGTTGACCTCCCGCCACCCGTCCTGATCGGTGTTCTCCGAGACCAGCTCCCGCAACCGCACCCGCAACCCGTGCCGCGCCGCCTCGGGGTCCACGCACATCCCGATGTAGACGCCCGTACGAGAGGGGTCGACCGCCCCCACCTGAGCGAGGGCCTCGTCGAGGACCGCGAGGATCGACGACTGTTGAGCCAAGCTCTCCTGGAGGTCGTTGGGCGGGAATCCAAGATCGGCCATGGCCAGGACGATCTCGTCGGTGACCGTGTCGACTCCCTGACGGGGGCCCACCAATCGACGCACGAAGCTCGGGAGCCCCACATCCTTGCCGACGATGACACCCATGCCGGTTACGGCGACGGGCACGGCCGGAACGCTTGACCCGGTCGTCGGCGTCGAGGCCACGCTCACCGGCACCTCACCCGTCCACTCCTCCACCACCAGATGGGCGTTGTTGCCACCGAAGCCGAAGTTGCTGATGGCCGCTCGGCGGGGTCCGTCGCACTCCCACGGAGCTGCCTCCCGCAGGAGGCGGAAGCCGTACTCCTCGATGGCCGGGAGGGGGTCGTCGCACGGTGTCGGGGGTAGGAGCTTGGCCTCGAAGGAACTGAGCATCTTGAGGAGACTCGCCACACCCGACGCGGTGATGGGGTGGCCGATGTTGGCCTTGAGTGACCCGATCGCCGGCTTGGGCCCGCCGCCCCAGATAGCCGCCAGACTGTCGAGCTCCACGGTGTCTCCTCGGGGCGTGCCCGTGGCGTGACACTCGATGAAGTCGATATCGGCCGGCGTGATCTCCGATTGCTCGTACGCGGCTCGCATGGCCCGGATCTGGCCTTCGGTGGCCGGAGCGAGAAAGCCGCTCTGGCGACCGTCGTTGGAAAGGCCGATGGCCCGGATGACGCCGTAGATCCGGTCCCCGTCGGCGACGGCGTCGTCCAGGCGCTTGAGGGCGACGAGGCCCGCGCCCTCGGCGGGGAGGAGTCCGTCGGCCCCTCGGTGGAGGGGGCGGGACTGCCCACTCCTGCTGAGGGCGTTGAGGGCCGTGAAGCCGAGATGGATGAAGAGGGGGTCGGCCCGAGCCACGCCTCCGGCGAGCATGAGGTCCGACTCCCGGTCCCGGAGGCGGCGACACGCGATGTCCAGCGCATAGAGGGACGAGGCGCACGCCGCGTCGAGGGCGAAGACATCACCCGTCAGCCCGAATGCCTTGGCCACCACGTGGGTCGGGCCGCCCGATGAGAAGCGGTTCCTGGGATCGGAGGTAACACCGGCCTGCCCCGGCTTCGGCGCATTGGGCCCGTGCCCGAGCCAGAAGTCCTCGACGAAGCGCGTGTGCTCCACCGTGGGATACGAAAGGTTACCGACCACGAGGCCGGTCCCGGCAGGAGCCGCCTCTACACCCGCCTCGGCGAGCGCGGTCCCGGCGCAGTGGAGAAGCCACTGCGTCAGGGGATCGAGACGATGGACCTCCGGCACCCTTCCCTCGAAGGCGCCGGCGTCGAACACCGCATCGAAGCCACGCACGTACCCGCCGCGGTTGCTCACGACGTGCTCCGCCCCGGGTCCAGGAGCCCTCTCCGCGATGAGGCGTCGAGAATCGAGTCCCCACGATCCCGCCGGGGCCTCGTCGATGAGAACCCGCCCCCCCCGCACCGCTTCGAAGAGGGCCTCGGGCGTCAGGGCGCCCGGCAAAACACAGGCGCGACCGACGATCGCGATAGGCTCGAAGCTACTCATCTGGGGCTCCCGTCACCGCGTCCGTCAGGCACCGTGCGTGTCGAACTGCACCTCGCGCAGCTCGGCCACCAGATCCCCCTCCTCGGTCGCCAGAACGAAGTCGAAGAGCGTGCCCTTCTCCGTCTTTGTGGCCCGGAACGCCGAACGAAGCCGCTCCGGAATCGTCTCGAGATGATGGACGACCATGGACCCCATCCGCGCCAGGCGCTGGATGGCTCCCGCCTTGTGATGAGCCCAGAGCTCGCCGAGCTGGATGAGTCCCTCGAACGCCGCGGGGTCGAATCCGCGAGCCAGCGCCTTGGGCGGCCAACCGAGGCTCGTCGCACTCCGGACCAGTGCCATGCCGCCTTCCTCCGAGACGCCCTCGAGGGACTCGATGGAGCGGAACGCCCGCGTCGATCCCAGGACCTTCTCGTAGGCTGCTTCTGCTCCGAACGGCCACGGCTCGAGCCCGGCCGAGGGCACCTCCGGCGGCGGCGAGGCACCATTGCTGGAATAACGAACCGTCGTCTCGTGGTGGGGATTTCCGGCGGCGTCCTTGAAGATGAGCCGGTACCCCGGGATAGCCGCGACGAGGGGGTGGACCTCGACGGTGTGCTTTCCGCTGGAAACCACGGAAGGCTCCCAATCGCGGATCGCGCTGACGAAGTCCTCCAGGTACGTACGCATGGTGCGCACCGGCTTCAGAGCCTGACCGAGTCGTAGTGCGAAATCGGCCACCAGGGCCGGTGCCAGACCACCGCTGGGGTCCCCGTTCTCATCGTCGTCGGCGCTCACGGTGAAGCTCTGCATGACCGCGGGGAAGGACGGAGCCGCAAGGACCACGCGTTCCACGCCGTCTCCACCACTCCCCAGCTCGTCGGCGAAGAAGCGCGAGCCAAGATCGACATCGAGGAGTGCGATGCCCTGCTTCTCGAAGTGGGCAGCGAGCCCTTCGTCCACCATCCCACCAGCCCACGGGCCCCAATTGTACGACCGGACGCGGCACCAATCACCGCGTTGGTGGGCCTCGGCAGCGGCAACCTTGTTGAGGACCTCGTTGGCAGCGGCGTAGGCCGACTGGCCGGCGTTTCCGGCTCTCGCCGCTATGGACGAGAAGAGGGCGATGACCTGGATGGGATCTTCTTTTGTCGCCTCCAACAGAACCGACAGACCGGTGACCTTGGGGCCGAAGACGTCCGCGACCCGGTCGGGTGTCATATCCACCAGCGCCTTGTCCCGGAGCACTCCGGCGCCGTGGACAATGCCGTCCACAGAGCCCCACGCCTGCCGAACCTGATCGAGAGCCGCCTCGACTTCGTCCGGTTTGGTCACGTCGGCGCTCAGATACATGGCCTCGATGCCCCGGGCATCGAGATCGGCGAGGGTCGTGCGGACCTCGGCGCTGGCTGACAGCGACTTGGCCTGGGCCTGCAAACCGGCAAAGTCCACCGTCTCACCCCTTTCCTTCGCCGCTTTGGCGAGCGCACCGGTGATCTGCACCGAGTCGTTGGTGAGAGGCATGTCCTTCGGCCACTCCTGGAGAGCCGAGCGGCCAAGGAGCGCCAGCCGGACGCCCCAGCGCTCCGCAAGCACTGCCACCGAGCTCGCCGTCACCCCGCGGGCACCCCCGGAGACCACGACCACGGATCCCTCATCGAGCGGCAGCGTTCCTGCCCCGGACAGGGATAGGGGCTCGATCTGAACCACCGAACGCTCTCCCTCTTCGGAGATCCCCACCTCGAGGGCCGGTCCACCGAGGAAGAGCTCATCGAGGATCGCCTCGGCCGAGTTCTCCGGGACCGCTACGTCGATCGCCTTGAGAGACGCTCCCGGCCATTCACGGGCTGCGGTCTTCACGATTCCCGCCAGACCGGCCGTCCATGCTCCCTTACCCGGGTCCCCGGCGAGGCCGAAATGCCCACCGGTCGACTGGACAGCCACGAAAAGCCGCTCCGACGGCTCGGGATGCTGCGCCACCAACCGCGCGGCCTGGATCGCCGCCGTGTGGACCGCCAGCGCTCCGTCAGGGCCTGCCTCGTGCTTCCCGAGCCCCGCAAGGCAGATCACGGCCGACGCGGACGGCGACGGCGTCTCGACGACCTTCGCAGACAACCCACGGACCTCGAGTCCTTCGACCAGGGCCTCCGCCAGTACAGGAAGCTCGCCGGTCACTTCGACCGTCGTCGCCGCGCCGAGGGCACAGAGTCCAAAGCCCGGCCGAAGCTCGGGCACGATCTTCGGAACGAAGGCCGACACCTCGGTTGGGTCGATCTCCGGCGCGACGGCCGGCGGGTCGGACGGTACAGCAGCGTCAGTTCGCGCTTCGAAGGCGCCGCCTGGCGCCCCGACCTCGGCGACCGGCGCTTCAACCTCGGCAACCGACGACTCCACCGCCGGGACAGGTGCCTCCACCTCGACGACAGCCGGCTCGGCCGCCATCGACTCGGGTGTGGCTCCGCCACCGAGCTTGTCCGCCACGTCGCGAAGGGTGCGGAGGCTGGCGAGCTCCGAGGGAGCGATCTCCGGCAACTCGGGCATACGCTCCTGGATTTCGGACAGGATCTCCACCTGCTTGATGGAGTCGATGCCCAGCCCAGCCTCCATCTCCATGTCCAGGTCGAGCATCTCCACCGGGTAACCCGTCTTCTCGGCAACGACCTCCAGCGCCAGCGCTGTAACGTCGGTACCTGACGAAGGCGCCGCGGGGGGCATGGTCGCGGGTTGGACTCCAGCGGAAGACAGGCCAGCGGACAGCTTGTCCGCCACGTCCCGCAGCGTCCTCATGCTGGCGAGTTCGGAAGGAGCAATCTCCGGGAGACCCGGCAGTCGCTCCTGGAGCTCGGACAGGATCTCCACCTGCTTGATGGAATCGATGCCGAGCCCAGCCTCCATCTCCATGTCCAGGTCCAGCATCTCCACCGGGTAGCCCGTCTTTTCGGCAACGACCTCGAGGGCCATGGCCGTCACGTCGGCTACGGGCGCTTCGGCCGGAGGGGCAAGGGACCCATCCGGGGCCTCGCTGACCAATGCCGGGACCGACGGCGTCGAGTCGGCGACAGGCTGTGCTTGGGACCCCGCTGGCAGGCCCACGGAGAGCTTATCCGCCACATCGCGGAGCGTCCTCAGACTCGCCAACTCCGACGGTGCGATCTCCGGGAGGGCCGGCAGCCGCTCCTGCAACTCGGAGAGGATCTCCACCTGTTTGATGGAGTCGATGCCGAGCCCGGCCTCCATCTCCATGTCCAGGTCCAGCATCTCCACCGGGTAGCCCGTCTTCTCCGACACGACCTCCAAGGCCATGGCCGTCACGTCGATGCCGGACGCAGATGTCGACGTCGCGGACGCTGAAGCAGCCGCGACGACAGCGCCCGTGGCGGCTGCAGCGGCGACCGCCCCGTCCACGGCCCCTTCGCCGCTGGGCGCTTCCTCCGGGAGTCCCACCGACAGCTTGTCCGCAACGTCGCGAAGGGTGCGTAGTCCGGCCAGCTCCGAGGGAGCGATTTCCGGCAGCCCAGGGAGTCGTTCCTGCAACTCGGAGAGGATCTCCACCTGCTTGATGGAATCGATGCCGAGCCCGGCCTCCATCTCCATGTCCAGGTCGAGCATCTCCACCGGGTAGCCCGTCTTCTCGGAAACGACTTCGAGAGCCATGGCCGTGACGTCGACTGACGACGCCCCCTGGACAGGGGCTTCCGACGGTGTCGGCGGCTGTGGCTGCGGAGCCTCCGCCCGCTGCGGAGTCGCCACCTGCTGTGGGTCCATCCTCTTCGGAGACGCCGGCGTCGACGCAGTGGATGTCCCAGCAGGCTGCATCGGCGGCGCCGACACCGACGCTGTGGCGGTTCCGTCCCGGACCTGCTGGAGCGCTTCCGCCGCCATGTCCAGGAAGGCTCGGTGGCTTTCGGCCATGAGCTCCTGATAGCGCCGGTGCGCATCGACCGTGGCCTGGTGAAGCTGAGCAGCGGCGGCCGGCTCGACGGAGCCGCGGACGGGGGATGCCAATCCGCCCGACGCCGAAGGGTCCGCCCCGGCCGGGGCCGTGACCGCGGGCACCGAGGGTGCCGGCGAACTCGAAGGCCGCTCCGACGAGGTCGGAGATTCGTCTCGGTACGATGCGGTCACGTGTGCGTCTTCCTCTACTTCCGGGTTCGGGGCCGGGAGCCCGGCAGCACCGTTCTCCGGCGGATAGGGTCGATCGTGGTTGAAGCCGGTGATCATCACCTCGAAGGGCTTCGACTCACTGGGTGCATCGGGGAGTTCGTAGCCCTCTGCGAGTGCATTGATGTCCAACTGGACGCCGCTGGCCGCAAGAGCCCCCAGACCCCGCCAGAATGCTCGCAGGCCATGGGTCTTCTTGTCGTCGAGAGCCACTGCGACGTGCTCGCGGTCGCCGAGGCAGCGACCGATGAGTTTGGTGAGGACGCGCCCGGGGCCCACTTCGACGAAGTGCGTGACCCCCCGATCGTGCATCGTCTCGATCATCTCACGGAATCGAACCGAGGAGGCGAGCTGATCCGCGAGCAACCGGCGGGCCTCTTCGTCCTGCTCCGGATAGACGTCGGCGGTCTTGTTGGCGAAGACGTCGACGGCTCCCTCCCCCCAGCTCACCGAGGAGAGGTGTTCGAAAAACGGCTCACAGCTGTCGGCGACGATGCTCGAGTGGAATGCCGAAGCTACAGGCAGGCGGATGCTTCTCAGCCCAGCGGCCTTCGCCTGGTCGGCGAAGGCTTCGATAGCCTCGACGCCTCCTGCAACGACTACCTCGGTGGGGGCATTGTCGTTGGCGATGACGACATCGTCGTCGTCGTCGATGAGCTCCGCCACGGATTCCGCATCGGTGGGAAGAGCCAGCATGGCCCCTGCGCGACTGTCCGCCGCTTCGGTCATGAGCTCGCCGCGCTTCCGCGCCGTCTTCAGCAGCTCGGCCTCGGGAATTCGGCCGGCGGCCGCCAACGCGGACAACTCGCCGAAGCTGTGTCCAGCGACGGCTTCGGGAGCGACGCCCAGACGACGGAGAACTCGGAGGTACCCGAGGCTCACCGCGGCGATGGCCGGCTGAGCCATGGTCATCGCGGTCACGCGACTGCTCTGCTTCGCCCTTTCCTCATCGGTGAACGCAGGCGGTGGGAATACCGCCCGGTCCAGGCGGTCGTCGGCGAACTCATCCATGTCGGCGGCGGCATCCCAGACCTGGCGGGCGTCGTCGAAGGCCATGGCAACGGCGGCACCCATGCCGACGTACTGGCTGCCCTGCCCTGGGAAGACGAACGCGAGCTTGCCTCGCTCCGGCACGCCGAATCCGAAGGCGATGTCGGCGTCTGGCAACTCGGCCGGGTCCCCCGCGGTCAGCGCCTCCGCCGCCCGGCCGGCCTTCTCGTGCAATTCCTGCGGAGATCCGGCTACGATGGCGGCGCGTGCGGGGGCGCCGGCTTCGAAGGTCGACGCGCAGTCGTGGGCGATGAGCGCCAGCGGATGACCGCCGACGACCTCCTGCTGCAAGGCCGAAAGCTCGCTTGCCAACTCGTCAGCCGATCCGGCGGACAGCAGAACCAACTCCTCGGACCACGCACGTAGCCGCGGCGGGCGGTTCCCGGGACCCGTGTACTCTTCGAGAGTGACGTGGAAGTTCGAGCCTCCGAAGCCGAAGGAGCTGACCGAGCCCCTGCGAGGATGATCCGAGCCCCTGATCCAGGGGCGCGCCTCCGTATTGATGTAGAGAGGACCGTCCTCGAGCCCGAGCTTCGCGTTGGGCCGGGAGACCTTCAGGGTAGGCGGAAGGACCTTGTGGTGGAGGGCCAGAGCAACCTTGATCAGACCCGCCGAACCGGCTGCCGCTTTCGTGTGGCCAATCTGGGACTTCACCGAGCCCAGGGCGCACCAGCGTGCCCCTTCGTCGTTCTCGGGCCCGAATACAGAGGTCAGTCCACGGACCTCGGCGGCGTCGCCGGCCTTCGTAGCGGTACCGTGCGCCTCGACGAGTTCCACCGTGGCTGGGCTGTAGTCGGCCTTCTCGTACGCGCGCCGAAGCGCTTTGGCCTGCCCCTCCGGCCGGGGAGCGTAGACGCTGGACCCCTTGCCGTCGGACGATGCACCCAGCCCTCGTATGATGGCATAGATGGGGTCTCCGTCGGCTTCGGCATCCTCCAGTCGACGAAGGGCGAGCATGCCCACGCCCTCGCCGATGAGCGTCCCGTCGGCCTCCTCGGAAAAGGGCCGCACATCGCCGGTCGGCGAGAAGGCGGGCGTCTTCGAGAAGCACATGTACATGAGGATGTCGTTCAGCGCGTCGACGCCTCCGGCGATGACCATGTCGCTGTCACCGAGGTACAGCTCGTGAAGCCCGGCCTGAAGGGCGGAAATGGAGCTGGCGCAGGCAGCATCGGTGACGAAGTTCGAGCCCCCGAGGTTCAGGCGGTTCGCGATGCGCCCCGCGACCACGTTGCCCAGCAGCCCGGGAAAGGTGCTCTCCTGCCAGGGCTGGTAGTGATCCTTGATGCGCTGGATGATCTCCTGGACCCGGCTCTCCGGCAGACCGGCATCCCGCAGCGCCTTTCGCCAGATGGGGTGCTGGAGGCGCGACCCCATCTCGACCACGAGCTCCGTCGCCGAAGCCACACCCAGGATTACGCTGGTCCGGGAGTGGTCGGCATCGTCGCTGAAGCGCCCGGCATCCTCCAGAACCCTCTTCGCCGCAATGAGCGCGAGGAGCTGAGCGGTGTCCGTGGCAGGGAGCGTCGTCGGCGGAAGTCCGAACTCCATCGGATTGAACGGAACCGGTTCCAGGTAGCCGCCCTTCTTGGCGTACGTCATGTCCGGCGCCGACGGATCCGCGTCGTAGTAGTCCTCGATGAGCCACGCGTGGGGCGGCACGTCGGTGATGCGATCCGTGGCCGAGACAATGTCCCGCCAGAAGCCGAGAAGGTCCTGACTCCCCGCGAAAAGGGAACTCATTCCGACAATGGCAATGGGGGGGGAGGTCGGCATCTATCTACTCATCGAAGTGGTCGTGGGGAAAACCCGCCGTGCTCGGACGCCACGGGGACACCGGCAAGGCGGAGTTGCTGCGCTCGGGTGACGTGAGCAGCACCCTCGAGCAGGTTGAGTCCGATCTGGACGACCGTCCGGTTCTCGATGGGCTCGAGGAAGCTGCCCCGGGCCCAGTCGTTGAACGCGCCCATGGCGGGGCCGCACCAGATCTGATAATCGGCGCGTCGGGCGGTCTCACCGGACCGAGCCCACTGCGCGCCCATGAAAAGGTACCACCGAAAGACGAGGGCCATCTTGTGTTTCGGGTCAGCCTCGGCGCGTTCTACTTCCGCCGGATCACGCTCGGTGAAGAAGCGCTTCGTGTCGGCCCAGATCGCCGCAACCGGACGGCCGAGGATCTTCTCCTCCATGACAACACGCTCCTCGTCGGGCATGGCCTCCAACGAAGGATAGCTTCGGAAGATCCGGTAGAGTTCCTTGCCGCGCTGGGCAAAGAGAGTGCCCCGTTTGAGGACCTGAACCTCGACCCCCATCTCGAACATGTCGGCGGCGGGGGCCATGGCCACGTCGGTCATGGACGCTCCCGCCAGCATCGTGCGACCGTCGTCTGACAGGGCCGACTCCACCGCGGCTTGGTTCACCGAACCCGTAACCACGAAGGCAGCGCCGGCAGCGAACGCCGATGCCAATGCCGCGGGCGTTCCAAGGCCGCCCCCGACGCCGACGCGGGGAGGCCGAGCGTATCCGTGCTCGGCAGCGACTTCACGCGCGAGGTCGATGATGCGCGGCAGCAAGACGGTCAGGGGACGGTTGTCGGTGTGGCCACCCGAGTCCGCCTCGACGGTGATATCACCGGCGACCGGAAGCCGACGCGCGAGCCGGGCTTCGTCTTCGGTGAGTTTGCCTGCCTCCACGAGCGCTCGAAGCATCGACTCGGGAGCCGGCGAGAGGAACGGTCGGGCAACCTCGACTCGGGAGACCTTGGCGAAGATGTGTGTCCGGCGTCGTATCCCGCCGGCGGCGTCGTGGGTGAGGCCCTTCGCCGAGAGGTAGACGACGGCGGGCGCGAGGCGCATGAACGCGGAGGCCGAGACATTGGACACGCCCCGCTCGAGCATGAGCTCGGCAAAGGCCATCTCCATGTGGGATTCCTGGGGGCTGTGGATCAGGTTTGCGCCCCAGTTGCGGATGTCCGGCCCGAGGGCGCGCCGAATTGCCGTCACGCCCTCGTCGATCTCCGGAATCGACAAGCCGGCG
Organism: Gemmatimonadota bacterium; assembly: GCA_013002885.1. GTDB lineage: Bacteria > Gemmatimonadota > Gemmatimonadetes > Longimicrobiales > Gaopeijiaceae > UBA2589. The sequence goes on from JABDLS010000004.1 coordinate 31,549, forward strand.
CTTCCGAAGAATGTCATGAGGCCGGCCCGGGCGGCTTCGACGACCATGTCCGCCGAAGCGATCCCTCGAGCCATCTCTCCCACGACATACGGGAACCGGCAGCCGTGGGCGGCCAGGAAGGTCCGATCACCCAGCCACTCCGGGTAGACCGGCGGCAGCACGCCCACCAGCGCCTCGTCCGGGCCAATGTTGGCAGCCGGTGTCCCCGATCCGGAAGCTTCGACACGAGACGCACGGACGCCACCGGGCCCTGCAACGAGCCCGACGGGCTCGCGCACAGGAATCCCACTTGGACCGGGACCGACAGCCGTTGCTCCGGCTTGACCGGTTCGTCCAGTGAGCGGATCGGAGACGTTTTTCGCCGAACCCGAGGGCGTTGGAGCTCCCGGATCGACGGCGAGTCGACCTTCCATGCGTTCCTCGAGGAGGAGTCGGAAGCGGCATGACGCGCTTCGCGAACTACCGAGCCCTTAAAATAACGGAATCGTGCCTTTTACGGGGATGAACAACGTAGATGGATCGAAGCGGCGGGGACAGGCGCCAGGCGCGGGCCTGAAGCCCTTCGGCAGCCCGCGATCCCCTGGACTGTCGGCGACTTCCGCCCGACAGATGCGGTGTAGCGCTCCACCCTAAAACAAGACGTGGATGCGCAGCTTACACGCCTCGCGTGTCGGCAGCAGGGTGCGCATACTTTGCGCGCCGCACTGGCCGAGGAGACAGTTCCACATTCGACCTGAGAGCCTGAAGTGCGCCTAAGGCACGCCTCTCGAGGTCAACGCCGGATGGCCTCACCGGCCAGCGGCGGAGTGGTTTTCGGATCTCGCCTCGCATCCACCCGCTGCTCGAAAGCGTAGCCCAGTCCCAATATCGTCGGTTCACTGAACGGGCGTCCGAGGAAAGAGATGCCCACGGGAAGCCCGTCGGAGGTGAAGCCCGCAGGAACGATGAGATCGGGAAAGCCGCTCAGGTTGGCCAGGTTGGTAGCGGAAGGCGCCCCTCCCCCGCCGCCGCCCCCGCCGACCGGCGACGGACGGCTCGGCGAGGTAGGGTACACGATGGCGTCGAGGTCATTGGACTCGAGGAGCCCGGTAAGGAGGGCTCGAACCAGGGGTAGGCCATGCTCCTTCATGGCTATGTACTCATGGTCGCTGACCAGCCCCGAGGCCTCCTCCTGTTGGAAGAGGCTCCACCGGGACGGATTCGGGCGGCCCCCTTCAGCCGTCTGTGCTACGACCTCCTGCGACCGCTCCACCAGCTCGGCCAGGCTCTTCGGGTACTCGGGCCCGATGGTGGCCAGATAGTCCGGGATCTGCTCCCGGAACTCGCGCCAGCGGATGGTCGTGTACCAGTCGGCGCGGGCTTCGATCAGCCAGTCCGGCACCTCTACGTCGACGAGGGTGGCCCCGGCCTCACGCATCGAGGCGAATGCCGCTTCCATGACCCAGTCCACTTCCTGGTCGCCACCCATGAACTGTCGACCCACCCCGAGGCGGACCCCGGCGAGGGCCCGCTCATCGAGGGACGCCGTGTAGTCGGCCACGCGTCGTGCATCCGCCGGAGCGGTGGCGGGGTCGGCAGGGTCCGAGCCGGCAATGACGTTGAGCATCGCGGCTACGTCGTAGACGCTACGGGCCATAGGGCCGCCGGTATCGAACGAGAGGGCCAGGGGAATGATGCCGTCCCGACTCACCAGCCCGAGGGTCGGCTTGAGTCCCACGATCCCGTTCGACGTCGACGGACCACGAACCGATCCTCCGGTATCGGTGCCGATGCCGAGCTGTGCGAAGGAAGCGGCAATGGCCGCCCCGGTGCCGCCCGACGATCCCGAGGGGGAGTGATCGACATCGTGGGGGTTCCGGATCCAGCCGCCGACGGAGCTCATCGTCGGACCCGACGCGAACTCACTCATGTTCACCTTGGCGAGGATGATCGCCCCGGCGTCGCGGAGGCGGCGCACGAGGAAGGCGTCGTCAGGCGGTACCGACCCCGCCAGAAGCACCGAACCCGCGGTCGTGGGCATGTCCGACGTGTCCACATTGTCCTTGAGGACCACCGGAATCCCATGGAGTGGGGAGCGTGGTCCACTCCGGGACCGCTCCGCGTCGAGGTCACGGGCGCGGGCCTGGGCGTTCTCGTTGAGCCAGAGCACGGCGTTGAGGGCAGGCCCCCGCTGGTCGTACGCCCCGATCCTCGCTAGGTACAACTCTACGAGGCGCTCCGAGCTCAGAGTACCGGCCTCGAAGGAGGCCTGGATGTCGCCGATCGTCGCCCGGGAGAGAGGAAGCTCCTGGGCCTCCGTGTCCAATGTCCAGAGCGCAATGGCCAACGAGATGGCCACAACCGGGAACGCCCTCTGGGCAGCGGTCCTCATCGTCGCACCTGCGTGAGCGCCCGGATGACCTGACGCATCTCTTCGGCCTGGCCGGCAGCCTCGAGTTCCTCCCACATGATCTGGACCAGCTGGGCATCGACGAGCCCCGGGGGCGAGCCGCCGGACCGGCTGCTCGACAACCCGTGGTCGCCGCGGAAGTCGTCCACCGCAGCGGCGATCTCGTCGTCGAAGTACGAAGACGAGCGGTCCCGTTCCAACTCGCTTGCTTCGGTCCGGTAGTAACCCAGAGCATGCATGATGAGCTTCACCTGGAAGACATCGTTGCCCGCCGGCTGGGAGAGCTCCCGGTAGCCCAAGGTCCCGGACACGGTGTCGTAGATCCGTCGAACCTCGGCCACAGGGGTCGGGTGCTCACAGACGTTGATGTGCACCGTCTGACCGTCGGCTCGACGAGACATCCCCTCCCGGGGATCGGCCACGATCACCGCCGCCGACTGAAGGCGCCCCGACCGGCGGTCGCCGCCCGCGAGTTGTCCGGCCATGAGCGCGTCGATGAGGCGGTCTGCCAGATGCCGGCCCGAGCCCTCGGAGGCCTCGAAGCTCTCCGCCACGGCATCCACCACCTCGCGTCCCACCAGAACGTTGCCCTGAGCGGCGTAGTTCGGACCCGACCGGTGACCCGCCCAGTCGCCGGGGCCGGAACCGGTGTGTTGGGCAGCCGATCCGTCGAGAGCGACGACGCCGACCTGACGGCGTTCCCGCCCTTCGTCGGCCTCGGTCGCTCGCCTCAGCGCCTCTTCGGGAGTGAGTCCGGTCTCGAGCATGTCGAGAAGCTCCTCGCCGTACTCGGTCCTCGTCGACGCCTGGGTTGCGACGGCGCCAACCCCTGCTCGGACCCAGGGGACGCCGTTGCCCACGCACGCCACACGGGTAGTCACCGCCACACCCGACTCGCGGGTGTCGGGATCAACGGCGGCGACTGAGAAGGTGTGGAAGACAGGGTCACCGCTGCCCCAGCTCGCCGGCTCCTGGGCCTCGAGGGATTGGAACGCGGCCGTCAGAACGGCGGAGGCGGTGAACAACGTCGCGGCCAGGGCACGGAGAGCCGTGGTAGAGGGCCGTGGCGTCTCGCAGGCAACGTGCATCGGCGGGCTCCCGGGGAAGGTTCTCGTCTTTCGGAGACGGGGAGCTTGCTGCACGAGAAGGCTGGCGGCAACCCGCCCCGATCGGCCCTCCGCCAACGGCGAGTCAGCCTCAGCCCCCTCGAAGCACCCGGGCCGGCTCGATGGAGGAGGCCCTTCTCGCAGGCAGCCAGCTCGCCAGGAGGGCGGCGACCGAGAACGTGAGGATGACGACGCCGTACACGACGGGGTCTCGAGGTCCGACCGAACCGAGGAAGCCGGACAGGGCAGGAGTGACGACGAGGGCCACACCGGCGCCGAGGAACACACCCGCGACGGCCAGCCCCAAGCCCTTCCGGACGACCACCATGAGTACGTTCCGGCCCGTGCCCCCCAGCGCAAGTCGCACCGCCAGCTCCTGCGTTTGGCGCGTCACCGAGTACTGGACCAGTCCATATAGTCCCACCACGGCGAGGAGGAGCGCCGCAAGACCCATCCCGCCCACGAGGGCCGCGCCCAGGCGCTGAGGAAGGAGAGAACGGTCGAGCACGGTTCGCACCGACTGGATGACCACGGGTCGAGCGCCCGGCCTCCACTGGGAGACGACCCTGCGGATCTCTGCCGAAAGCTCCTCCGGAGACGGGGCCCGCAGCGTCAGAACAGGTGGGACCGGCAGGTCCCGTCCCAGGCTGACGTACACCAGAGGGTCCGGGTCGTCGTCCTGAGCGAGATAGCGGGCGTCCTCCGCCACACCGACGACTCGGATGGTCTCACCCCCCACCACGAGGGCACGCCCGACGGCGGTCTCCCCCGGCCAGAACCGATCCACGAAAGACACGCTCACCACGGCGACCCTCGGGCCTTCGTCCGCATCCGCCTCGGAGATGTCCCGGCCGCTTCGGAGGGGGATGCCCAGCACCTCCAGGTACCTCGCCCCCACCCTGCGCGCGTCTACCACCCAGTCGTCGCTGCCGGGCGGTGGATCCAGGCCTGGCAGTACGACCCTGAGCGGTGAGCGTGCCAGGCCCACGGGCGGGCCGTCGGCCATGCTGACGGCCTCGATGGCCGGCACACCCTCCAGCTGCTCTATCAGCTCCTTCAGCCCGTTCGGTTCGTCGATCAAGACACTCGCCACCTGGTCGGCATCGAAGCCGGGATCGGCACGGGCCGCCTCGACGAAGGCGCGCACGAAGAGTCCGGTGGCCACCACCAACACCACCGAGACGCTAACCTGGCCGAGCACGAGAGCGGAGCGAATCCAACCCACCCCGGGTCGCTCCCCCCGGGCGCTGAGGGCCGAGGACGGCGGAGTGCGAACGACATGGAGAGCCGGAGCGCCTCCGGCGACAAGCGCGGCGCCGACACCGGCGAGAGCGGTCAAGGCCAGCACCCGGTGGTCAAGCTCCAGCTCGAGGCCCACGCCCGCCGAAAGGGTGTAGAAGAGCTCGGACAGGACGTCGTTCAGGACGACGGCGGCGACCACGCCCAAGGCCGTGCCCAGAATCGCCAACAGAGACGATTCCGAGAGCATCTGGCGCACGAGCCTGGCGTTGCCGGCGCCCAAGGCCAGACGCACCGCCATCTCCCGGCCCCGCGACATGGTACGGACCAGGAGGACGCTGCCGACGTTGAGGCACGCGATGACGAGCACCAGCGCAGAGACCCCGGACAGGATCGCGACGAACGCCGTCACCGGCCCTCGCAACGAGTGGTCCAAGCCGGTGGTGGGTGTGACGCCGACGCCGTGACCGCGATGGGTGTCGGGGTATTCCGCGGCGAGCCTCCGCGCAACGCCGGACAGGGCCTCGTGAGCCGCCGACACCGTCGCGCCTTCCCGGAGGCGACCGATCATCTCGAAGGGCATCCTCGACCGATCGTCGGCGTCGAAGCCGGAGAGCACGTGAGGGGCGGCGCCCAAGGGGAGCCACAGGTCGACTGGGAACCCGATGAAGTGGCCTCGGAAGCCAGCCTCGCCGACACCGACAACCGCCACCGGCCGACCGTCCAGCACGACCGTCGACCCGACCACGCCAGGATCGGCCCCGAAGCGATCGGTCCACAAGGCATGGGTCAGCACGGCCCGCGGCTCGGCCCCCATGCCTTCATCGAAACCCATGTCGAACGTACCCTGCGCCGGGGAAACGCCGAGCATGGGGAGGTACTCCCGGGTCACGAGCTGTGCGACCACGGGGCGTGCCGCCGGGCCGTCGCCCAGGATCACTCGGGTCCCGGCGAAGCCCGCGAGTTCGTCGATGGGGCCGTCCACCGCCTGATACTCGACCACGTCTCGCCATCCGAAACCGAGAAAGCTGTTCCCTCCTTCGATGTCCGGCCACACGTCGATGAGGGATGCCTGATCTTCGACGGGTAGAGGCCGGAGGAGGAGCTCGTTCACCACCGTGAAAACGACGGTATTCGCGGCGATGGCCAGGGCCAGGATCAGGATGACCGTAGCAGCCAGGGTCGGCACCCGTGCCAGGGATCGCAACGCAAACCGGGCATCTCCCAGGACGGTCTCCGTCAGCGACGCCCTGCCGTTCGGGTCAGGTCGCGAGCTCCGCGGACGCTCGCTTCTTCGGAGCATGGGACCGATATCGTCGACGCTTCCCAGTCGCTCTTCGATCGCTTCAGGAGATACGCCGTGGTCCAGGGCGTCGAGAACGTGGGCGGTCAGATCGTCACGTAGCTCTCGCGCGTCGACACCCTCCATACCGGAGGCCTCGACGAGGCAGTCGATCCGACGCAGGATCGAGTCGGGGATCGGCGTCACGTCGAGAGTCCCAGCCTTGCCATGGCCGCCACCAGTTCGGCCCACTCGGCTTCGTTCTCCTCGAGCCAGTCACGACCATCGCTCGTGAGGCCGTAGTACTTGCGGCGGCGCCCGTTGGCGACCCGCGTGCTCCGGTGGGTGATGAGCCCCTTGGCTTCCAGGTTGTACAGGAGCGGGTAGAGACTCGTGTGTCCGAGGGTCAGGACTCCCCCGGACCGCCGGTCCAGCGCCTCGGCCAGCTCATATCCGTACATCTCCCGCTCCTGCAGGATCTTCAGGACGGCAAGGGGCCCCGCACCCCTCATCCACGCCTTTGACGCTCTCGTCATTCCGGATCCTTGGATAATGGTTGTTGTCACATAATATGTGAGGACAACCAGCGCGAGCAAGCGACACCCGCTGAAGGTCCAGGGGCCACCATCCGTAATGGAGTCGAGACCATGGGCGGAAGTGGGGCTCCGCCCTATGTTGAGTGCGACGTTCACACGCGAGCACGGAGGACAGAAGGCCATGGGCCTATTCGACAAGATTCGCGGCGAGTTCATCGACATCATCGAATGGACCGACAGCAGCCCGAATACCCTCGTTTACCGCTTCGAGCGCCACGGCAACGAGATCAAGTACGGCGCCCAGCTCACCGTCCGTGAGGGCCAGAACGCCGTATTCATCGACGAAGGCCAGCTCGCCGACGTCTTCCCTCCGGGGATGTATACGCTGGAGACTTCGAACCTCCCGATACTCTCCACGCTGAAGGGCTGGAAGTACGGCTTCGAGAGCCCGTTCAAGGCGGAAGTCTACTTCGTGAACATGCGTCAGTTCACGGATCAGAAGTGGGGCACGAAGAACCCCGTGACCATGCGGGACCCGGAGTTCGGCCCCGTCCGTGTCCGGGCCTTCGGGACCTACGCCATGCGCGTGGACGACCCCGGCAAGTTCATCCAGGAGATCGTGGGCACCGACGGCCATTTCACCACGGACGAGGTCACCGATCAGGTCCGCAACGTCCTGGTCGCTCGCTTCTCCGACGCCATGGCATCCTCGGGCATCCCCGTCCTCGACATGGCAGCCAACTACGACGAGTTGGGCGAGAAGCTCGGCGACAGGGTCGGCGATGACATGGAGGGCTACGGCATCGAACTCCGCACCCTCCTCGTGGAGAACATCTCCTTGCCTCCTGCGGTCGAAGAGGCTCTCGACAAGCGCACCAGCATGGGCGTGCTCGGGGACCTGGACCAGTACACCAAGTTCCAGGCCGCCGAGGCCATCGGCGACATCGCCAACAACCCCGGTTCGGGCGGGATGGCCGCCGGAGGCATGGGCGCCGGCATGGGCTTCGCCATGGCGAACCAGATCGGACAGGCCATGAACCAACCGGGTGGTCAGGGTGGCCAGCAGGGTGGTGGTCAGCAGACCCCGGGTGGTCCGCCCCCCATCCCACAGGCCCCTCGGTTCTACGCGGCCATCGACGGCCAGCAGACCGGCCCCTTCGATGAAGCCGCGCTGAAGGAGCGGATCGCCTCAGGAAGCATCACCAAGAACACGTTGGTGTGGTCCCAGGGGATGGCCGAGTGGACGAAGGCCGGCGAGGTCGCTGCCGTGTCGAAGCACTTCGGCGCGACTCCGCCGCCCCTACCCGGCAGCTGACACGAAGAGGCCCGGCGGCGCGGGACCGACGCCTGAGGTGATCCAATTCGCCCGGCGAACCGACACACCCCTCTCCCGATGAGGTTGGGACCAGGACCGCTCGTGGGCGGCCCTCGTGGATGAGCTGACGACGTCATCCGCGAGCGGGGGGCCGAGGCAGTTCCCCTGCTCGTCCTGTGGCGCGAAGGTGGAGTTCGCGGCTGGGACCGACTCTCTCGTGTGCCCGTACTGTGGCAACGAGACGCGTATTCCCGCTTCCTCCGCGGGGGTCGTCGAGCAGGACTTCCTGGAGACCATCTCAGGAGCCCTCGGCGACCACGCCGACACCGAGGAAGTGACGTCTGTTCGTTGCGACTCCTGTGCGGCACTCGTCGAGCCCTCTCCCTCGCAGGAGGCGTTCCCCTGCCCCTATTGCGGCTCGAGCATCGTCGCCCGTGAGGTCTCCCAGAGGCTCATCAAGCCCCGGGCGATCCTACCCTTCAAGATCGACCGACAGGCAGCGACCAAGCTCTTTCGCGGCTGGATCGACAAGCTCTGGTTCGCCCCCAACGCCCTGCGGAAGATGGCACGCCTCGACGGCCGCCTTCAGGGCCTATACACGCCCTTCTGGACGTACGACTCCGCGACAGTCACCCGATACACGGGCCAGAGAGGTGAGGAGTACACCGTGACCCGGACCCGCACCGTCCGCCGGGACGGAAAGATGGTCCAGGAGCGCTATACGGAGGTGAGGGTCCGTTGGTATCCGGCCAGCGGGATCGTTGCTCGCGACTTCGACGACATGCTCGTCGTCGGATCCACGTCGTTGCCTCGCGCTCTGGCAGAGGAGGTGGAGCCCTGGGACCTGAGCAACCTGGTGGACTACGCCGACGAATACCTCTCCGGCTTCACCGCGGAGCGCTACCAGGTAGACGTCCGTGCGGGGTGGGAGCGTGCCCAGGAGCGGATGGGACCCGTCATCGAGTCCGACGTTCGGGGGGACATCGGGGGCGACCGGCAGCAGATCCACTCCATGAAGACCACCCACAGCAAGGTGACATTCAAGCATATCCTGCTGCCCCTGTGGATCTGCTCGTACCGATACAAGGGCCGGATCTACCGTTTCCTGGTGAACGCACGGACAGGGGAGGTGCAGGGTCACCGGCCGTGGAGCTGGGTGAAGATCGCCCTCACGGTCCTGACGGTGGTGGCCGTGGGCGTCCTCCTCTACGCGTACCTCGGGGGTTGATCGACATCCGCATGGGTCGCTCCAACCGGGTCAGCGCACCGAAGACGAAACAGTCGAGCGCACTCTGCGTATCACACGGACCTCACCACGCGGACCGGTCGGCCGCCAGCCCTCCGGCCCGCGTTGGTGCGTCAAGATCAAACGCCAACACGTGAAGTTTGGCGCGTCGGTGAACGCCGGAGCGCCACCACTCGAGCAGTGAGAGGATGTAGATGAAGCGGATATGTTTGAGCCTCGCCGGGGCCCTGGTGGCCGTTGGGGTTGCCGCCCCGGTAAGCGGGCAGTCTTTCGGTAACTCCGTCTCCGTCGGCGAAGACGTCGTCATCGTCGGCGAGCCGTCGTACGACCTTCGCTCCGGCGTCGCGTACGTCTTCGAGCGCGACGACAGCGGCGACTGGGTGCGGACCCAGCGCCTCGAGCCTTCGGACGCCGAGAACGGCAACCGGTTCGGGATCCGCTTGGCGACGCAGGACGACCTCCTTCTGGTGTCCGCCACCCGGGCGGATGAAGGAATCGGAGCCGTCTACATGTTCGAGAACCGAGACGGAACGTGGACGGAGTCGGGTCGCCTCGAGACGTCGGACCGCAGCCCCGCCGACAGCTTGGGAAGCGGACTCGCCATCGACGGTGATTGGATCGCCGTAGGCACCATTGCGCACAACGGCGCCCGCGGGGCGGCCTACACCTTCCGGCGCGAGGGTGACGCCTGGGTTGAGCACTCCAAGCTCGCCCCACAGGGCCTGCAGCCCGAAGACCGCTTCGGTAGCCACATCGCCATGGAGGGCGGGCGTATGCTCGTCTCCGCCGGGTCCGCCGGTGGTGGGCAGGGAGCTGTCTATGCGTTCCAGTACAACCCCGAGACCGACAGCTGGCAGACACAGGGCCAGCTTCAAGCACCCCAGGTCGACGAGCAGACGGGCTTCGGCTCCGATGTCGCCATTGGCGACGGAATCGCCCTCGTAGGAGCCCCCGGATTCCTCGGCGGTCTCGGCGCGGCACTCATGTACGTCGGTACCGACGAGGGCTGGCAGCTCGCCACCTTCCTGACGCCGTTCGAGACCACGGGCGGCAGTGCCTTCGGCGCCTCGGTCGATTTCGACGGACGGACGGCGATGATCGGCGCCATGGGTGCCGGTAGGGGTCAGGGCTCCATCTTCGCGTACGAGCTCGACCGCGAGACCCTCGGCTGGAATGCCGCCAGCCAGATCCGCTCCGCGGAGGATGGCCAGGCGTTCTTCGCTGCCACCGTCGCCATGGGTGGCG